>CAUZBD010000035.1:0-10859 GCA_963577795.1 Planctomycetota bacterium
CAGCATCGAGTATTATGCCCTTGGTGCCCGGGGTGGGATTCGAACCCACACACCCTTACGGATAACAGATTTTAAGTCTGTTGCGTCTGCCATTTCGCCACCCGGGCAAATCTATGTATAGCGCCAGAGTTTGGCTTAACCACGGTGTTTGTGGCGCTATGCGTCACCAGTATTGCGTCTCCATGTACGTACTTGCATTACCCCTTCATGAGACTAATAATCGGAAACGATTTCAGGCCGGCGAAGGTCATGTTTTCGGTTATTTCATTACCGTGCATGGCGAATATATTATCACTGTCGCTGACAATTTTCCACACAGATCCCGTCGCCCATGAAAGCTGCCGCCATTACCGCCATTCAGCCGTCGCCTTGGCTGCGGGGGGCAAGACGTCGCCGATAAGGCGCTGCACTACGGCGACGTGACCGGGCAGCAGTCCGTACTTGCGATAATCAGTGCGTACTACGATATTTTCGGTGCCGAACAGCAGAAGCTCGAATACGTTTCCAGGCTATGCGCGGTGCACGGCGTCGAGGTATGGGCGTTAACAACAAGGCCGCAGTGATGAAAACATCGTGGGGCAAAGCTGTGCATGTAATTGCGTTCATTCGAACGCTGATGATCGTGCTGGCGGTTGCGGCGTGTACCGTCGCGGCAGACGATCTGGAAGGACTGCGCAAGAAGGCCGAAGCGGGAGATGCCCATGCGCAGTACCGGCTCGCAGTGCGTAAGAAGGCTGAAGCGGGCGATGCCGAGGCGCAGTACAACCTCGGTATAAAGACTGATAGGGGATTGCTTTCGGAACTCTTGAACGACGGCAGGAGAAGGACCAATATCAAAAATCTTTTATTCCATTTGAAGTAACTGGAACGTACTATGCCAACGCAACTCATCAATCTAGTCGCTTGTGAACGTCCCCCCACGATTTCTCCAGAGATCTTCGGACACTTCGTGGAGTTCCTGGGCAGCTGTATTAACGATGGTATATGGGCCGGCAATGATCCAAGCATACCACAGGACGATGGGTTGCGGCTGGACATTATCGAATCTTTGCGTCAGATCGGCGCCCCGGCCTTTCGGTGGCCGGGAGGGACCTTCGCTGATTGCTACCACTGGCAGGATGGCGTCGGTCCCCGTACCGAACGCCCCCGAAGGCGCAATATTTTCTGGGGTGGTGATGAATCGAACCACTTCGGCACTGATGAATTCATTCGTTGGTGCCAGTGCATCGGAGCTCAGCCCGTCTTACAGACCAATCTTGGGTCAGGGAGCCCACAGGAAACACTCGACTGGATTGAGTACTGTAACGGATCGACGCAAAGTAACGTTGCACAATTGCGGAGACAATACGGACACGATGTGCCCTATGGAGTCAAGTACTGGTCCATTGGCAACGAGACAGGGTGGCAATACTCACCAGAAGAATATGCTCATGAAGTGCGGCGCTATGGTTTCTATATTCGACAAGCACAGCCTGATGCGAAAATAATTGTCTGTGGCGATAATAGCGGCGATTGGAATCCGCGACTGATGGCCGCCCTCGGTGACCGGCCTGAAATAATCGACCTGCTGTCACTTCACAGCTATGCCCATCCGGCACCGGCGGACCGCCTCGCCCCTGAAAATACCTACACGCTATTGGCAAAAGCTGCTAATGTTGACAACGCTGTGGCCCGTGCTATTGAAGCAGTCGACTGCCATACAAAAGGTCACACGAAAATCGATATTGTTGTTGATGAATGGGGCTCGTGGCATGATGAGATCTCTATCAGGCCAGGGTTCCCAATCCGTTCAGTGCCCAACAATATGGAACAGCCAGGGACGATGCGAGATGCACTCTTTGCGGCTCGGGTGTTACATGGGTTTATCCGTCGGGCGGACCGTGTAGTAATGGCCAATCTGGCACAAACAGTAAATACGTTGCACTGCCTAATGAAGACACAGGGATCCGCTCTGGTTCGCACCCCCACATATCATGTGTTTGATATGCTCAAGAACCACGCTGGCGCCCACGTGATATCTGTCGAAGGCAACATCGACACATTTGAGTTTTCGGACAATGGCGACACCCGATCCTTGCCGTCACTTGATATCGTTGCGTCCATGACGCCGGATGGCAACCGAATGACTCTTTCGATCGTGAATCCACACATAGATCACGAAGAGGTTATTCGAATCCAAACGAAAATCTCAGCCAAATACGAACCGTCTCATACGAGCGCATCTGTCCTGGGTATTTGTGACCCACTTTTAACCAATGATTTCCAAGCTCCCAATCGAATCGCACCGCAGGATACCCAGATTGATAGACAAGCCAACGACTGGATATTGACTTGCAATCCCTTTTCACTTACGACAGTGGTTTTTTCCAGATCCAGGACTGATAACTGATGGGGGGGTGCTTTCCGGAATTCTTGAACAGATGCATCTCTGTTTGCACGAAAGGGCGACAAACATGCTATGCCGCAGTCGTTGCGGTGCACCCGAGCGAGGTCCTCATACATTTCGCCGCACTTTAGGTGCTCGTCCAGGGGGTCAAGAATCACGGGTGGCCAAGCCCCATGGCGCTCCGGATAGACACGCCAAAGTCGTCGAATTGGGCGTCCATGAAGCCGACAAGGCGGTGACGTGTGCGGATCTCGTGGCTGGTGGAAGCGTGGGCAGTCGTTCTCTCATCCCGATGCCATCAATGTCCCCAACGCAGACGAGCCATACAATCATTTACCAGGAGAAACTGCGAAAAAAAACCAAAAATAATCTAGGAGTGTTGATGTGCAAAATAGATTTTTTTAAAAAGTTGAAAACATTTTTTAGAATGTTACTTGTCCGTCATGAGATTTATCATACTGCTAAAAGAAAATGTCAACAATGGCAAAGGAGGTTGTTTTTATGTCTAACGATTCTTTTTTAGGGATGTTTGCGAAGTCCCCTTTTTCTTCACTTCAAGAACATATGGACGTAGGAAAAAGGGCAGCTATAGAACTGCAAAACTTTCTAAATTCTGCGAAAAAATCCGATTGGGATGCTGCGTCTCAGTATCGCCAAAAAATAATTGAACTTGAACATGCCGCAGACGGTATTAAGAATAAAATTCGTAGCAACCTGCCAAAATTCCTATTCATGTCTGTCTCTAGAGAAGATCTACTCGATCTTGTTTATGCCATGGACGGAATTCCAAATACTGCTAAAGACATTTCTGGAATCATGATTGGCAGGCATATGGAAATCCCAGAGCAAGTCAGTGACCAATTTATTTCTTTTTCCAATGCAGTCATAAAAGCTTCCGAACAAGCTTCAGCAGCAATCGAGAAAGTTGATGAAATACAAAAAAGTGGCTTTGGTTCAAGGGATGCAGTATTACTGCAAGAGCTTGTTGCAGAGTTGGAACAACTTGAACAGGAGGATGATGAGTTGGAAGCAGCTTTGAGAAATGATTTTTTCTTAATTGAAAAAGGCTTTCCTCCTGTTGACGTGATGTTTTTCTATGACATCATCAACAGAATAGGTTCTCTTGCAGACATATCGCAAACTGTTGGACATATTTTAATCCGATTGGTCTCCAAATAATCATAGGGGTAGAGAATGGTTGAAGTACTATCTGAGCATGGACACGTCCTGCTGATTTTAGGCTGTATTTTTGGGTTCTTCATGGCCTGGGGCATTGGTGCGAATGATGTTGCCAATGCAATGGGCACTTCGGTTGGTTCGAGAGCATTGACTGTAGCACAAGCGATATTGGTAGCTTGTATTTTTGAATTTGCCGGTGCGTATCTCGCTGGGGGAGAGGTTACATCAACCATTCGGAAAGGAATTATCGACGCAAGCGTCATTGAGGAAACTCCCGAACTACTTGTTTTTGGCATGTTGGCCGCTTTGCTATCGGCTGGTATATGGTTGTTGATCGCTTCGTACTTTGGCTGGCCTGTATCAACCACACATTCAATCGTAGGAGCCATTGTCGGCTTTGCAGCAGTTGGTATCGATGTCGACGTTGTCTATTGGCCCAAAGTGGCTTCCATAGTTGCCAGTTGGGTCGTTTCTCCCGTGATGGCAGGAACCATTTCCTTCCTGTTATTCACCAGCGTTAAGAAATTGATTTTACAGAAAGAAGACCCATTCATGTGTGCCAAACGATACGTCCCTTTTTATATGCTTTTGGCAGGCTTTGTAGTTGCCATGGTTACTTTTCTCAAAGGGTTAAAGCATGTGGGACTCAGCTTTACTGCTATAGAGAGCATTGCCTGGTCTTTGGTTTTTGGTTTAATTATTGCACTTTTAGGCACACTCTTATTGCAGCGAGTCGACAATGAAATAAAGGAAAAAAACGGAACCATGTTTGATGGCGTGGAGAAAATATTTGCCATCTTGATGGTTTTCACTGCTTGTGCAATGGCATTTGCTCATGGCTCGAACGATGTCGCTAATGCAATAGGCCCTTTGGCAGCAATTGTTTCAGTGGTCCAAAGTGGTGGGGAAATCGCCGCGAAATCAGTCGTTCCGCCTTGGATATTAATGGTTGGCGCTGCCGGGATTGTTCTCGGCCTTGCCACCTTGGGCTTTAGAGTGATGATAACTGTCGGGAGAGCAATCACCGAGTTGACGCCCAGTCGTGGTTTTGCTGCCGAATTAGCCGCAGCTGGAACTGTTGTCATTGCTTCTGGAACCGGTTTGCCCATATCCACGACCCATACCTTAGTTGGTGCTGTATTGGGTGTAGGTCTTGCCAGAGGCATAGGAGCAATCAATTTAGGAGTTGTTGGTAAAATTATTTTGTCTTGGATTGTGACCTTGCCAGTGGGTGCGGGGCTATCAATTTTATTCTTTTTTGCGTTTAAGGGATTTTTTGCCTAACTGATAGGGGCGTTCCGAGCCCTGCACTGGCAGGGGAGGAGGGCGGGCCGAATCCGCGGCGGCTTCGGTGGCGGAGATTCGTTCGCTGAATCATCCCGGCTCAGTGAGCGTGTCCATGGTCCCCTTCGTGATCGTGTCCATGGGCGCCTTTGTGGTCGTGACCATGGTCTTCGGCATGGTCGTTTTCGTGATGTTGGTCAGGTGCCACATGCTCGGGGACGGGTTGTTCTGGGTGGGCATGGTGATCCGGTTCGGTGAAAAAACCGATCATTTGAAACACCAGCAATCCAAGACCAGCCAAGACCAGCACCCAGTTGGCCGCGGTGCTGAATTTGCTGAAAGAACCTGTCTTCTGCCACACCTTGAAGAACATCAACATGACGCACAGTGCGCCGATCTGCCCCAGTTCCACACCCAAATTAAAGGAAAGGATCCGAACAATGAGGCCGTCATCTCCAAGGGGAAGTTCTTGCAAACGGGTAGAAAGGCCAAAACCATGGATGAGTCCAAAGCCGAAGACCATCCAAAGCAGGTTGGGTGCGTTTTTCTTGAAGACCCGCTTAAATCCATCGAGGTTCTCGAACCCCTTGTAAATGACACTGACAGCGATGACCGCGTCGATGAGGTGGGCGTTTGCGCTGATGCCCGCCAATGTTGCGCCCAGGAGTGTGATGCAGTGTCCCACGGTGAAGGCGGTGATGAACCGCACGACATCTCGAAAACTCGTCAAAAAGAAGATCACGCCGACCAGGAACAACAAGTGATCGTAGCCGGTCAACATGTGGGTCGCGCCTAGCCAGAGATACTCCAATGCACCGCCACCGACCATGGCTTCGCGATCTGCCGAAGACACCCCATGGGCATAGGCAGTCCCAACGGGGATCATTATCAGCAAACAAACCACCGCCTGAAGCCATTGAGATCTCAGTGAGCGGTGGTGGTGGGTGGCTTTTCGGTGCATCTGTTTGTCCCCGTGAGGTATTAAAGGATGGTGTGCCGGCGCGGGGTATGGTAACATCATAAAGTCATTCGACCAGACGGTCCTTCCTAAAGTTCGGGATTTTGCGGGTTCTTCGGGCATCGATTTCAATGAGTCAGCAACTCGGCCGGCTCGTTTGGACGGCAACGTTCGCTGTCATTTTGAGTTCACAAAAGACTCGGGACGAATCGATCAATGTCGTAGGTGGGCACCATTTCGTTGAGGCGATATCGCTGAGGCCGCGGATTTGGAAGGCGGGAATGTTCTGTGCTTCGTTGGCCTGAAGGGCCTGATCCAAAGGGGGGTAAAGCGCTCCCAGAGAATTTTGATCTCGTGCGTGGTAAAACGCTTAACCAGGTAACCGTTGCCCTGGGTGTGCATCTGCTGGACCTCCTTGCAGATGTGGATCAGAGCGACAAATCGGCCGATTTCGGTGGGGTGGTGACTGGCGAGGGCTTTTTCGAAGGAGGACTTGTCCTGGGCGAGAACGGCGCGCGGGACCTGCCCGAGGTTGTCAAGTGCCTCATTAAATGATTCATCCCATTGCTTCAACACGTCCTGTGAGGACCGCGACAGATACTTTTCGTACTCGAGTCGCGGTGAATAGGCTTCATAGAAGCAGATCGCTCCGGCGAAAGAGCGATACCCCTCCGAGGACAGCGTGTCGAGCACGCCCTGGGGGGGCCGAATGGTAAACGCGTTCTGGCTCCAGGCAATGCCGTTGTCCTGAATGCCGACGGCATGCAGAATAGAGGGCCGGCGTCGAGTGGAAGCGCGTTGGGATCGATGCACGGTCAATGATTTTACCTGCCGGCTCTGCTGGTACTTGTACTGACCAGTGCGGACTGCGATATTTTCACAATGAACAAGAAAAGCTCGAATACGTATCGGGTTGTGCACGGCGCAAGGTGTCGAGGTATGGGCGACAATAACAAGGGGAGAGTGATGAGTATTTCCGGGGGCAAACCTGTGCATGTAATTTTATTGTGTCGAACGCTGCTGATCGTCCTGTCGGTCGCGGTGTGCGCCATTGCTGCAGAAGATTTTCAAACAATGCTGAAGAAGGCCGAGGCGGGAGACGCCGCCGCACAGCACTACCTCGCCTGGATGTATGCCAACGGCGAGGGTGTAGCTAAGAGCCGTGAGGAGGCAGCGAAGTGGATCCGCAAGGCGGCTGAGCAGGGAAAGGCCGAGACGCAATATATGCTTGGCGAGGCGTACGCCAACGGCTACGGCGTGCCCGAGGACGATGCGGAGGCGGTGAAATGGTTCCGTAAGGCGGCTGCGCAGGGGCACGAAAAGGCGCTGGCCCAATTGGAATCGGCAGAACGGTTGGCTTCCATAACTCCAATTGAACGGGTTCTGCTGAAAGGCGAAAAAGTCCGCGCGGCGCAACAGGACGACGACCTTGTGGAGGCGTTGAGAAAGCGCAGTGCCCAACTGAGAATGATTGACAGAACCAAGTGTCCAAATGATTTCCGTCTTGCCTGGTTGGCGCACTGCCAGGCTACGGACGCACTCTACAGGTTCATTGAGGAGGCGGAATCCACATCCGCGGGGAAGGCAATTATTAAAAGTTATAAGCGTGGATTACAAGGAGGTTCCGGCGGCAACTTGCTTGGTCACGGGGAAGAACTTCGGAGCCTGATGAAAGCCATCTCCAGAACGAAGGACGAATGTGAGAAGTTGGCGATTGAACACGGATCTCGGACTCTGGAACAGCTTGCACCATTCTTGGATCAAGCGGAGGATTGACGCCTGGCTGGCGTAAGGGTCTGCCGTTTTTCGGTCAAGGGGAGGGAGGGCGTGTGGGGTGGCTGAGCATGCGAGAAATTGACTGAGATCAAGGGACTGGAAGTTCCTCTCCTGCCTTACGGGCAACCGTGACTGCCAGGGGCGATACGGCCTATCTGGGGTCAGTACGCGCCTTTTCATTGCTGCACTCAACGGTCTTCTCGAAGTCGAGTGGATCGTCGCCTTGCATGAACCGTGATGCTTGCCCTATTTTCCCATCCACGCTGTCACCCGTGGATGCGACAGTACTTCGGGATTGAGGATGTGCTCGGGCTTGCGTCCGGCGAGAGCGTCGGTCACCTGTTCGAAGCATTTCTGGTCCAGGCGGATCGTTGATTCTACGGAGATGCCGCCGTTGTGGTTGGTGCAGATGACGCGCGGATGCCCCCTGTGCACGGCCCGCGTGCCGTTGGCCGGGTCGTCGACCACGTAGTAATAGAACTGCCCTTCCTCGATGGCGCGATGCACCGCATCGTCATCGACCAGATCGCCGCGCGAGGGGTTGATCAGCGAGGCGTGCGGTTGCATGCGGCGGAGCAGGTCATAGGTCACGACGGTTGTGTCACCGGAGACGTGCAGGCAGACGGTGTCGCACTGTTCGAACAGCGTCTCCGGGTCATCGATGACTTCGGCATCGAACCGTTTTGCGATCTCTGCAATATCGGGGCGCGTGTCGTAGATCAGCAGTCGCCCCCGGGGCCCGAGAAGCGGTCGGGCACGCATTGCCATCTCCTGTCCGATACGGCCGCAGCCGTAAAGGCCAAGGGTCGATCCCTGCGCTTCATAAGTACGGATAATCGAGGCGTCGCCGCTGTGTGCCAGACGGTTCAGTTCGTAGGTTCTCTTGAGTGTCGCGAGCCATTGTGCCAGGGTATACTCGGCGACCGCATCCATGTGGACCGGTGTGACGGTGATGAGGACGCCGCTGCGCGTTGCTGCTTCGACATTGACCTGGTCATAGCCGACGCCCCAGCGTGCAAGGATACGCAGGTCTGTCGCGGCCTCGTAGAACTCGTCGGTAACCGTCACGTTGCTGAGCATTCCGGCAACAACGCCAACGGCGTGATCAGCCGTCATGCGGTCGGTCGGTTCGTCTGCCAGTTCGCCCAGTTGCTCGAGTTTTGCCAAGCCCCGGCGTCGCGGTTCGGAGTCGTACTCAGCGTTGAAAAACTGCGGGCCGATGATGATTTTCGAATTCATGACCTGTATTCACGTTTAAGATTGATGGCCTTGACCGAAGCTCTTAAAAGCGCCCCCTTACTCAAGGTGGCCAAGGTGCAAGCCGCAAGTGTCAAGACCTGTGACTTATAGCATAGCAGATAGCGTTTGAATTGGAAGCTGCACATGAAAGTTCTCGGGGTCGGGTAGTGGGATCGGTGTTGTCGATTATGTTGTTGTGTTTGTGAAAGCCGAGGGAGTGAAATGCTGAACGACAATCTGGTGTTTAACTATCGGTCGATACGCAGCTATACACGCTACGCCTGTGAAGGCGATACGGACACCTTCGAGAAAGAAGTGAGCTTTCATGTTGCAATTGGACCATCTGCCGAAAGAAGAGGAGACGATTTCCCGGTCTATCATGTTCCCGACGGGAAGATGCTGTGGTTGAGTGATTGGACGTCCTGCGCCAATGGTCAATTCACCCAACGACACATATCGGCGGTTGCCTGGGACGTATTACACCAGAGTCACAGTATATCTACGTTCTGAATTGCGTTGTTTCTGCCGGTGAGACGAAACTCTTTGCACCGGCACGCCCCATACGCTATTTGCCAGATGAGTGACTGGCCGTATGTTTCCATCATACCGGAGAGTCGTTGGACCTGCTTATGCGGGCCACCTTCAGGTTCACTGAAGTGCCATGTGCCGCGGACAAATTCAAAACAGAAGTGTTCGACTGGGCAGCGAAGAGTGAGGATGATTTGTTTCCCGGAGACGCATAACGAACGCATGCACAGAAACACGATAGGCGGCTTTTCTGTGGATGCGTTCGTTATGCGCACGATACGCAACCAACTTCCATACATGGTCATTGCATGAACGACAACATGTACTCATCTCCGGAATCCGAAATGAACGGATCTGCCGACCGCCGTGGCTCGCCTGTCAAGGCGGTTGGTCTCGGTGTCGTGATAGACTTTTTCTGTACCTTCGTTTTCCTTATTGCCGTGGGTATTCTCGTGGGCGTTTACATGTCAAGCCAGGGCGCGAGTCAGGCAGAGATCGAGGAGACATTCACTGACTTGTCGTTGACTTCCGGTATAGGCCTGTTCATGACTGCCTCCGGCCTGTTTTTTTCGGCACTCGGTGGTTTTGTCTGTGCCCGGATTGCCCGGCACAACGAGCTCGTTCTGGGCGCTGCGGTGGGTGCTGTTTCATCATCCATTGGCGTGCTCCTTGGCAACCAGACGTACTCGACGGTGGAGAGCGTCGTGCTGGCTGTTCTTACCTGCGCCGCAGCGCTGGCGGGCGCGGTGGTTTTTGTGATGACCAGGCGCTGAAATCGGCAGGCCTTTGGTATGCCAATGCGTCGACAACACGAGAGATAAGTTCGGAGCTTGTCGATACCGCCTGTCTGGCTGCCCGCTGCAACCAGATATAGGAACTGGAGAGGGGATTTTTTTGGTGATCCATGTTATTTACGACAGTTGTTACCTGATCAATGGCGGTGTGTGGCCGCCGGCCGAGGTCGAAGCCGCGTTCCCAGACGGGGTAGTCCATGTGGTCCGCGAGCTTGTGCCGAACCGTGTGGAGAAGGAGGTCCAGCGTCTGCTGGAGATGCCGGGCAAGGAGGTGGTGGGGCGCAAGGCTCAGGAGCGTCTGAGCATGTTGCTGCAGGAGCTGGGGGGCGAGGCGTGCGACATCGACCCGTTTCTCGACTATCAACCGCTGCGGCGCAAACGCGGTCCGAACTCATCGGTGGACCGGGCGATTTGCGGTCTGGCCTGTGCGCTTGCTTCGGGGCATCCCGACGACCTGATTTTTATTGCCACGCGGGATAACGGTGTGGTGACTGAGGCAGAGGCATTGGTAAGACGCAGAGAGCTGCCAGTGTATACGCCGACGAGTATGAAAGCGTTCATCAAACGGTTGAAGTCAGACCAAGCGAACTGTGAATGAGGTGAATGAAAGTGACTTGAGGGAGTCGATGACTCGGGGGAACGGATGTCGCTATTACCGGAAGAAGAACCGGAGCGAACAGGACTGGTGTGACGTTGCTTGGGTTTGGCGCGGTAA
>CAUZBD010000036.1:0-10785 GCA_963577795.1 Planctomycetota bacterium
GGCGGAGCGACTGGATATGCGTGCTCGGCAGTGAGGATACCAGGCAATATTGACGCTCACCCCGTAGGCATCATAGAGCGATCGCCGGGACGGACGTGCGCCGGCAGGAAGTCCTGGTCCTACGCTTCCCTGCTTTCCTGAGAACAGATAGCCAAAATTTCCGTCCACGGCAACGCTATGGGAGAGTGGAGCCCAGAAGTTGCCGCCGATGATGCCATCTCGGTTATCACCTCCACCACCGTAGAGTCTCGCCTGACCGCCGTTGGGAAAAGCCCACTGGAGGAAGAGTGTGTATTGGTCGGAAGCCTGATATTCCGCAAAAGTCGGACCTTGTAAACGGTGTTCTACTACCTGCTGTTCCTTATCGGCGTGAAATACGAGCCATGTTCCTAAATCGAGACGGCACCAGAAGCGTCGACTCAACTCAAAGCGAATTTGAGTGAGGTCGGTCTTGTAGTAGAAGTGATCTTCCATAAAGTCGATCGCTGCACCTCCCTGCCAAGGTTGGTATTCGGTGGCACGATGGAACAGGCCGAGGGTGAGAAATTCTTGATGTCGGATGTCAGATCGCCAGCCAACACTACTCGTCGTAGTAGCATTGGTATTCACTCGCATGCCATGCAGATCCGCTTGAACAAATCGTGCACCCACTTGCCAGCCGACCCAGCCGCCGAGCCAACTTCCCGAGAGATTCACAGATTCATTAAATCCAAAGTTGCTGTTCACACCCATATCGGCAGGGCCAGCGAAGGATTCGGCTCCTACGCTGAAGTCGATGAATTCGAGCGTTGGGCGAAGAAAGGGAATACAGGGAAAAGCACAGTCGGGAAACGGATATCCCCAGTCCGGGTCGCATCCACAGGGCGATCCGCCACAATCTGGACAGCAACTGTCGGAAAATGCACCGACTTCGAGAGGATCGGTCCCGTCTGGGATCAGAATTTCTCCCGGGCCCAAATCTTCAGGTAGAATTTCTTCGCTCCATGCAATTTCAGGGGCGACTGCTTCTGGTGCGGTTGCTTCAGGAGTGAGTACTGAAACATCCGCCCGATGTGCCACTTTGAGTCCTGCGCCGCTTGAAGCGTAAAGGGTGTCTGGGTGCCACGGTTCGACGACCGGTCTCGGTTTGGGTGCGGAATAAATAGGGCCTTCCGGATAGACCGGCTTGCCATAACTTGCTTGCGAGGCACCTTGGCTTCTTTGTACCTTGCTTTTTTCTGTCCGTTGATATTTGGCAACGGGGATCGGCTCAAGCGATGTGTCTTCTGTATTTTCAGCCTGCAGAGCGACGACTGCTGGTCCCGATACGCCCGCACGATTATTCCCATTCCCTGAAAGGTTGGCGGCCTCTTCCAACTGCGTTGCCGATGAGGCTTTGAATGTGCGCGGTTGTACGGATTGACTCGCCGCAGCATGCGGTTGCCATACTAAGTCGCGGGCCTCTAGTTGGACTGCAAGCAGCTGCACTAGAAAAAGAACCGCAACAGTGCAAAAGGGAGTATGGGAACGTGAGATCAAGTTACCGTTCATAGCTCATGCCTTGTGGGGGTATGTCACTTCTTAGGGACAAAGGGCTCAGTCGTATTTTTTGGCGCCGGCCCCCCCGAACCAAGACAACGCTGCCGCCGTTCTATTTGAAGACGACAGCCTTAAATATCGGAATGCCGGTGGGGAAACTTCCGTTAAAATCGTTAAAACCATAAAATATCTCCGTGCTTGCCTATTTTTACATCCAACCTGCGCATTTGATCCGCAATTGGTAAACGCGTTTCGAGAACAACGTGCCAGAGGGCAGAGAGATCGACCAAGCGACGACGGCACCAGTAGAGCAGTACCCGCAGATATGCGGAGGCCGTCAACGGGGCTCGATCAGCTCTGCAGACCTACGCCCGCGATCCGCCGGTTTGCGGGGTGCTGGCATCGATCGATGGCTGATCGGACACATCCGCAAAGAGTGCATCCACATACTCGTCAGCGGAGAATGCCGCGAGGTCATCGTATTTTTCGCCGATCCCCACAAACTTAACAGGTAGGCCTACCTGTTCTCGAATCGCAACAACCACGCCTCCCTTTGCCGATCCATCGAGCTTTGCTAGCACGATTCCCGTACAAGCAATCGCTTCGCTGAAATGGGTCGTCTGACTGATTCCATTTTGTCCGGTTGTTGCATCGATGACCAGCAACGACTCGTGCGGTGCATCGGGTATCTGTTTCGCAATGCTTCGCCGGATTTTTCCCAGTTCTTGCATCAGGTTTTTTTGTGTCTGGAGCCGGCCCGCGGTATCAATAATGCAAACGTCAATTTTGTCGGCGATCGCCGCCTCTACGGCACGATAAGCTACGCTCGCCGGATCCGTTCCTGGGTCGCCCTTTACAAACTTTGCACCAATCCGATCCGCCCAAATCGACAATTGCTCGACAGCTGCCGCTCGAAATGTGTCGCCTGCTCCGAGCACGACAGATTTACCCTCGTCGATCATCCGCTTTGCAAGTTTGGCAATCGAAGTCGTTTTTCCAGCACCATTGACGCCTGCAACCAGAATGACCGTGGGTCCTTGATCTGCATAGCAGATCGGAGACTCTTCCTGAGACAGCATTTCCTTCAGTTGCGTTTTCACTGTGTGCAGTACTTCCTCCCATCCCACAACGCGACCGCGGAACTCAGAACCGATTTTGTCAGTAATTGCTTGTGCCGGTTTGAATCCCATATCGGTCATTACGAGAGCTTCAAGCAGTTCCTCGAGGAGGGTTTCATCAACCAAACGACCTTCTGATTTAAACAGATCACGGACATCTGTCTTGAGCAGCCGGGTTGTTTTCTGAAGGCCCTGCTTGAGTTGATCGAAAAGTCCCACGGCGGTTCCTTACCAATGCTTTGAAGGTTCCATCTTAGGTGGAACGATCCGAATTCGTCTGAGTATTCTTCGAGGGGGCACTCCCCGATTCCTGATTTTCAGGATTATTTTCAGTCAGATGTTGTTCAGCGGGATTACTTTCCGGGGTTCCCTTTTCTTGCCAAACGCGATCGAGAATACCGTTGATAAATTGCGAAGACTGAGAGCTGCCGAATCGCTTGGCGAGTTCAATGGCTTCATCCATGGCAATCCGGTGCGGTGTTTTAAGAAAGAGCATTTCAAACGCGGCAAGTCGCAGAATGTTCCGGTCCGCAGTCGCCATCCGAGAAACACTCCAATGTTCGGCAAGGTTCTCAAGGAGGCTATCTAACTCGGACTGATGTTGTCGCACACCATCGATGAGTTCTACCGAAAAATTTAAAAGATCATCAGCATTTAAACGTTGTTTAAGAAAAGGAAATGCATCACCGTGTGGATCGCAAGGGTTCAAATCATCCTGAAAGAGGACCTGTAATGCGACTTCTCTTGATTTGCTACGACGGGACATATTCAGTACATCTTAAGAGTTGGTAGGCGACTGACGCATGAACCGGGGAGTGAAAATATCACTTCGATTGCCATGTCAGTTTTCCCTGAGGCTTTCCATCTTGTTGAGCAAGCTTATCATTTCCAGGGCAGCTTCGGCACACTCGCACCCCTTGTTGCCGACGTTGCCCCCGGAGCGCTGGATTGCCTGTTCGAGCGTATCGCAGGTCAGCAGGCCGAACAAGACCGGAAGGGAACTCGAAAGTCCAACTTCTGTAACCCCCAAGCTCACGGCCCGATTGATATGTTGATCGTGTGTTGTTTCACCACGTATCACAGCCCCGAGACAGAGAACTGCCAGATAGAGGCCACTTTCGGCCATTTGCTGTGCCGCAAGAGGAATTTCAAACCCACCGGGTACCCAGACCACATCAATCGCATCGTCGTCAACACCGGCGGCCTGGAGTGTCTCTACGGCACCAGCCAATAATTTACTCGTAATTGAGGAGTTGTATCGTGATACAACAATCCCTATCGACCCTTCGGGTGCAGTGCATTCGCCTCTAAATTCGCGTGGCATGGGGAAGTGTGTTCCTGCAGATTCAATGGTTGGAAACAGCCCACTTGGCTATCTAGGGCTTCATGTTCATCAAAAATTCCGCATTCGTTTGCGTTTTTTCTAATCGTGTTCGCAGTAACTCCATCGCGTCCGAACCATTCATTTCATGCAGTACCCGACGGAGCATGCAAACCCGTCGATGCTCTTCAGGGTCCATTAACATTTCCTCACGACGCGTACCGCTACGGTTGATATCAATTGCTGGCCAGATCCGCTTATCAACCAATTGCCGATCGAGCACTATTTCTAAGTTGCCTGTGCCCTTGAATTCCTCGAAGATGACCTCATCCATTTTACTGCCCGTATCCACCAATGCGGTTGCCAAAATGGTGAGGGATCCACCTTCTTCCACTTTGCGTGCTGAGCCAAAAAAGCGTTTTGGTTTTTGCATTGCATTCGCATCGATACCCCCGGAAAGAATTTTCCCCGAACTGGGGCATTCACCGTTCCAGGCACGGGCAAGCCGCGTAATCGAGTCGAGAAAAATGATGACATCGTGGCCAAACTCTGTCATGCGCTTTGCTTTTTCCAGCACCATTTCGGAAACGTGAACATGCCGAGAGGAAGCCTCGTCGAACGTCGAGCTAATCACTTCACAGTTTCCCCCCCCAACTTGCCGTTCCATGTCGGTAACTTCTTCGGGGCGTTCATCAATGAGCAACATGATGACGTAGGCTTCCGGATAATTTACTATTACAGATTTGGCCATCTTCTGCAAAAGAATTGTCTTTCCTGCGCGTGGCGGACTGACGATCAAACCTCGCTGGCCAAAACCAACAGGTGTGATCAGATCACAAATCCGGGTGGAAAGCTCTTCTGGTTCTGTTTCAAATACCATCCGCTTTTCCGGATGCAACGGAGTCAGTTCGTCAAAATCAATCTTTTCGGCCATAAGATTTGGATCTTGGTAGTTAACTGCCTCCACGCGTAGTAGCGCAAAATATCTTTCGTTTTCCTTCGGTGGCCGAATCTGGCCGGAAACGGTTGTTCCTGTGCGTAGACTGAAACGACGAATTTGGCTTGGGGAAACGTAAATGTCGTCCGGGCAGGAAAGATAGTGATAATCAGAACTGCGAAGGAAACCAAATCCATCGGGCAGGATTTCAAGCGTTCCTTCGCCATACATCAACCCATTATGTTTTACCTGTTCCTTGAGGATGCGAAAAATAAGATCTTGTTTATTGAGTCCGGCGACATCGGGTATGTTCCGGATTTCTGCGTACTCGAGCAATTCTCCGACACTCATCTGCTGCAATTGGGCAATATGAATATCGTCCTTTTTTTGTTCGCCAGTGTTGTCACTAGAAGGACTTCCTTGTCGATCTATTTCAATCACAATTTCTTCAGCAAGTGAAACCGGTTCTTCATTGATATCCGTAACCATTTTGGTTGGTGGTATATTCCCTGAAGATTTACCAACTTGGGTCGCTTGATGAACATCAGACCCATGAGCGTTTTTCTCTTTCGATGTACTGCGTGTGTTACTCATCAGCAGTCGCTCCTCCTATTTTTGCCATCCACGCAATGTCGCTCGCGCATAGACAACGGTCGACTGAATCGACTCCGAAAAAGAATAGCGTAACTTCCGTCGATCGCCTTGGGAGCGATTATCTGGAAAGGAAAAGTCAAAACAGGACATGCTTGGCGTTGGGGTTGTCAGACAAGACAAGGTGAAAACCCAGCACCGCTTCTAGTCTGCCATTTCCGTCTCTTGAAGGGAATCCCACACGCGGGAAATTTCTTGTCGCATAAATTCCATCGACCCGTTGTTGCAGATTTGGAAATCTGCGGCCGCGCGCTTTTTTTCGAGTGAAAGTTGCTGAGATTCTCGGCGAATCAGCTCTTCTTTGGTCCAGTTGCGATGTGCGGCATACTTTTCCCTATTTTCTTCCGAGGCATCGATAAACACGATTTTTTCACACATCGAATACCAACCGGTCTCTAGGAGGAGTGCGGCGTCAAGAATCACAACACCCGTTCCCGCGGTCCGCAAGCGATCTATTTCAGCAAGCAGACGGGTTTTGATGCGCGGATGGGTCAATTTTTCCAGAAAATTCAGCTCTTCCCGGTGCTCTTTTTCTGAAAAGACAATCGCTGCCAAGCGGTGCCGATTGATTTCTCCGTTCTGATCGATCACACCGCTGCCCCACCGCTCCTCTGCCGCTGTAACGATTTCCGGTTCACCCAAGATTTGATGTCCGATCTCGTCTCCGCTGAGGAGGGCAGCCCCATGTTCTTTGAATATTTTGGCCGCAGAACTTTTTCCGCTTGCGATACCTCCTACGATCCCCACAATTTTCATGGATCAAAACTCGAATTTATAGAAACCGGTTCAAGGCAGTGATGGTGAAGTGTGCGCGACTCTAAAAATTCAAAACCAGGGCTTTTTTTCTATCGCATAGGTTTGATAAAAGTCTTCATCGGTCTTCGAAAGGTAGATCACGCCTTCGATGAACCCAATAATTCCCATCACAAGACCACCAACCCCACACGTGAGAACGCTCACCAGGACCATGATGATGCCGGGCGTCGTCAATCCGAGAATGAATTTATGAATCCCCAAACTGCCAATGAGGATGCCACAGATTCCAGCGGCTATTTTGTTGCTAGAAAACTCACCGATTGTTGGCAGTTTATTCGCTTCGTCAGATGCAACTTGGCTCTGATTCAATTCATCCATCGTCAATCTCCTTCGATCAGAATAAAAACAACGAGCACATTGTAGTTAACACGTCAGAACAACGCTTATCTCTACTCAGAAGCATTCTATGTGCCCGGTACAATCAGAGCGATACGGGGCCAATCTAAAACATATTTGTTGGTTTGGTTGAGGAGGCCGTCTTTCTAAGAGTATCGAGCTCTAAAATTAGATCTCCGCCCACGTATTGCCACACTTGACATCCACCTTGAGCGGTACTGCGAGCTTCGCTACCGACTCCATCTCGTGGCGAACACTTGTTTTCAGAGCCTCCAATTCCTCAGGGGGAACCTCAAACACGAGTTCGTCATGGATTTGGAGCAGCATTTTTGACTCGAAGAATTCTTTGTCGATCCTTTGGGAAATGTTGATCATCGCTTGTTTCGTGAGGTCGGCCGCCGATCCTTGGATGACTGTATTGATGGCCATCCGCTCTGCCAGATTACGTTGCCTGCCGGGTGATTCACTGCGGATGCCGCGAATTTCTCGGCGGCGACCAAAAAGCGTACTTACATAGCCAAGTTTCCGGCACTCCTCGAGCGTTTTTATCAGGAAGGCGTCGATTTGTGGATAGCGGGCAAAATAGGCATCGATAAATTCAGCCGCTTCGTCTCGGTCGATGTGGAGCGCCTTGGCAAGACCGAAGGGACTTTGACCGTAAATCACACCAAAGTTGACTGCCTTGGCACTCCGTCGCATCGCGTCGGTGACATCAGCAAGTGAAACATCGTGGATCTGGCTCGCGACAAGAGCATGGATATCCTCGTCGCGGTCGAAGGCCTCAATCAGCGCTTCGTCTTGGGCATAATGTGCCAAGACCCTGAGTTCAATTTGTGAATAGTCGGCCCCCAATAATTTCCAACCGTCCTTGCCGGGAAGAAATGCAGATCGTATTTCGCGCCCTTCTTCAGAGCGGACAGGAATATTTTGCAGATTGGGATCGCTGGAACTGAGGCGACCCGTTGCAGCGACGACCTGATTGAAAGAGGCATGTACGCGACCAGTTTTCGGATGGACAAGTTCGGGCAGCGCGTCGACATAGGTATTTTTCAATTTTGCAAATTGTCGATATTCGACAATTTTTTCCGGGAGCGGGTGGTGTTCGGCAAGTTGTTCCAGGACATCCGCATCGGTGCTGAGCCCTGTTTTCGTCTTTTTGATAACGGGAAGTTCTAGTTTTTCAAAAAGGATATGCGCTAATTGTTTCGGCGATGCGATATTGAAGTTGCCATCTGCGAGTTCGTAGATTTCAGCTTCCAAGGCATCGAGTCTTGCTCCAAATTGCTTGCTTAGTTTTTTCAATCGCTTTATGTCGACCCGAATGCCGGTATATTCCATTTCAGCTAGGACCTCGACCAGCGGCATCTCAAGAGTTTCAAAGAGCGTGCTAAGTTGGTTTTCAGTTAAAAGTTTTGCCAGTACCGGTTTGAGTTGTAGCGGTATATCGGCATCCTCAGCGGCATAGTCGGTAATTTCTTCAAGGGCAACCTCATCCATCTTCCGTTGGTCTTTCCCCTTACCGATCAGCGACTCAATTTTAATCGTTTCATGGCCCAGGTAATGCAGTGCCAGGGCGTCCAGGCCATGCCCGCGTTGACCAGCTTCCAGAAGGTAGCTTGCGATCATCGTGTCAAAAGCGACCCCGGCCACACGAATGCCTGCATTGCGTAGCACAACCAGATCGTATTTCAGATTTTGTCCGACTTTTCCAATCCGCGCATTTTCGAACAGCGGCTTCAGGCATTGAACCGCCTCTTCGGCGTCGATGGACTGTTGGCCTGCCGGGGCCCGCACCGGGACATAGTAGGCGTGTCCGGGTTTGATGCTGAACGAGTATCCAACAATTTCGGCTTGAGAAGGTTGTAGACTCGTCGTTTCAACATCAATGGAGATTTGCTCGCTTTTCCCCCATTCTGCGACGAGCTCTTGTAGTGTTTCCAAACGGTCGACACAAAGATAATCGTTTTTCTTTTTTTCTCCCTTCTTTTTTTCTGGGCCCAACGCATGGAGTTGAGGAAGCAGACTCCGGAAACCGAATTCGTGAAATAACCGAAGGCTCTCTTCGATATTCAATGTACTTACTTCTGCCGCCGACCAGTCAAGATCGAGTGGTACGTCATGTGCTAACTGCACGAGCTTTCGACTGAATATCGCATCTTCTCTACCCGACTGCAGATAGGTCTGTTTCGCTCCCGAGATATCGTCCAGATGTGAAAAGATTGATTCGAGCGTGTCGTATTGCTGCAAGAGAGTGGTCGCTGTCTTGGGGCCGATTCGCGCAACGCCAGGAACATTGTCAACAGAATCCCCGACGAGAGACTGAAAGTCGACCACCTGATCTGCTCGAATGCCCCAGTCCTTACTCAGATTTTCCTGATCATAAACACTTTGCTTACGAATATTGTAGATCTTCACCCGCTCGGTAATTAATTGTCGACAATCTTTATCGCTCGTAACCAGGTAGCAGTCGGCACCACTGCGGTCAGCCTGTTCGGCTACGGTTGCAAGGATGTCGTCGGCTTCAAAAGCATCCGCGTAAAGCACGGGAATATTGAAAGCCTCGGTGATCTGCCGAATTCCTGGAAATTGAACGGCCAGTTCCTCCGGCATTTCTCCACGGTCCGCCTTATATTCAGGATAAAGTTTGTGTCGAAACGTGGGGCCCGGTTGATCGAAAGCACAGAATATAAAATCTGGTTTTTTCTCCTTGAGTAGAAAAAGAAGATCCCGCGTAAAACCGAAAATCGCATTGACAGGTTCACCTTGCGGATTCGTTATTTCACCGATCGCATGAAAGACCTGGAAAATTAAAGAATGTGAGTCAACGACATAAACCGTACGACCTTTGAGTACATTTGAATCCGTTTTCTGTTTGTCCTTAGGAAGGTCCGTGGCAGGATGTGTTTTTTTTCCGCACGGATCTGCAGACGGATTTTGTTCCTCGTACGATTCAAATCCATCCAGCGTAAGTTGACGTTTCGGCTTTGGCATCATCATAATCCAGATCGCTGCATTGACGGGCCGACTATCAAGACTCGTAACGATTTATATCGGTAAAAAGCCATGTCAGCGAAAGAAGAGACGGTAACGTGCGATCCGTGCATAAATCGTAGTACCCTGAGAGGCTGTATCGTAGGGCCAGTCGATTACGATTGTCAAGTTGACGTCCTCTAAAGTCGAAGATCGACTAAGATAGGCAGGTGCGTTTTACGGTATCGATAAAGTAATAAGAGCGCTACTGAGCGATTGAATAAGATTGTTTTATGATCCCTCGTGCAAAGAAAGAAAAGATCGAAGTTAATCGCTACCGCTGGTACACAGCGCGTTTTTGGGATGGGATGCGCGTGGGGACTTGGTGGAAATTGCTCAAGCAAAACCGATTTGCGTTTTCTCCGACGCGTTTTCCGACAGCGTCAATGACCTTCATTGCAAATCCCATCAATTCAATCTGCTTTCGATGGCAGGAGTTTCGTTGGCGACAGCAGGTCGAACAGGTAGCGATCGATAAGCCTCCGCTCTTTGTGCTTGGCCATTGGAGGTCAGGGACAACGTTGCTGCACGAATTATTGACACTCGATACAAGACACGGGTTTCCAACGACCTATGATTGCTTTGCCCCGAACCATTTTCTTTCAACTCGATCATTCATGACGCGTTGGTTTCGTTTTTTGATGCCACAGCAGCGTCCGATGGACAATATGCTTGCCGGTTGGGATCAGCCACAAGAAGAAGAATTTGCACTTCTGAATATGGGCGTGCCGACCATTTACCGCACGGCGGCTTTTCCAAACCACGGGCCAGTCGATCTAGATTCGCTTGATTTTGACGGATACAGTGCGACTGAAATTGCGCAATGGAAAGCCTCTTTTATGTGGTTCTTACAACGCATATTTTTTCGAGAACGCCGACCCCTTGTTTTAAAGTCACCCCCGCACCTTGGCAGAATCCCGACGTTACTCGAACTTTTTCCACAGGCGCGTTTTGTTCACATTGTACGGGATCCAAATGCGGTCTTCCCATCAACGCTGC
Organism: Planctomycetota bacterium; assembly: GCA_963577795.1. Lineage (GTDB taxonomy): Bacteria > Planctomycetota > Planctomycetia > Pirellulales > UBA7805 > UBA7805. The sequence goes on from CAUZBD010000036.1 coordinate 10,727, forward strand.
GACTGTGGAAATCTTTTTTTCAAACACAAAGTGTACAAGTTCCGTCTAATGAAGGACTG
>CAUZBD010000037.1:0-10752 GCA_963577795.1 Planctomycetota bacterium
GCAGTGACTCCCCCCAACCCCCCTCTCTTCGGTTTTTTTGATGCCGTGGGGATGGGAGGTGCGGCCAATGCCCGTTTAACGCTCTCGCCGCAATCGATTGTGGCGCCGGTGGGAAGTGAAGTCGTATTGATCGGTGGTATTACCGACAACCAGGGGAAGGGAGCTGTGAGCGAACGCGTTGATTGGATGCTCTCACCGGAAAGCGTCGGTGAGTTTGTTGCAGTGGATCAGAGTGCGAGTTGCTTTCTCTTGCGATTCCCCTCCAACCGTCCCCGCAAAGTAACCAATAGTTATGCCATTAGCAGCACGACAACCGCACGCAAGGCGATTGGGCGCGGTTCTTCCACCGAACAGGACGACGTGGTGATCGAGCGGGGACAGACCTGGGTTACGGTAAGTTCCCCAACCGATGGTGCCAGTTACGTAACCGCATTCGCTCCGCACGTGCCCGCGTGGGATCTGCGGAAGCAAAACGCGATTATTTATTGGGTTGATGCACAATTCAGTTTTCCCGCACCCGCAATCGCCCCCATTGGAGAGCGGCAGACATTTACTACAGTCGTCACCCGACTGAGTGATGGATCGCCACTCGAAGGATTTTTGGTCCGCTACCGCTCTATGGATCCCAACGCGGTTTTTGCGCCCGGTGCTAATCCAATGATTGAAGTTCTGACCGACGCCGAGGGACGTGCGACAGCCGAAATATATCAGCCCAATCCGGGCCGCGGAAACGCACAAGTCCAGATGGAAGTCATCCGACCCGCCGGACGGACCAATGCCGCAGATCGTCGCCTGGAAGTAGGACGTGGGACGACATCGATGACCTGGACTGCCCCAGGGATTGCACTTGATGTGAGCGGACCGGCCAGTAGTTCCGTCGGCTCGCAAGCAAGTTTCCAGGTGGTGGTCACCAATAATGGCGATCTGGCATTGCAAGATGTCGTGGTTTCTCATCGAGTGCCTGCTCCGCTTGAATTCATGAACAGTAATGTGGCAGCGGCCAAAGATAGAGATATATTGCAGTGGAATATGGGGCAATTGGCTGCAGGTCAATCAGAGACGATCATCGTGGATTACAAGGTGCTCAGTTCGGGAAGTGCGCGAAATTGTTTTTCGGTGACCAGCGCCGAGAGAGTCAAAGATCAGGCCTGCATTGATTTCAATACAACCGAAGCCCAATTGGAACTGAATGTCTTAGGACCGACGACGGCGACAGTCGGCCAGGAAATTACCTATCGTATTTCCATTACGAATCGTAGCCAAAGTCAGCTCACGGGTTTGATTGTCAAAAATATTTTCGATGAAGGTTTAAAACATGCGGTGGCTGCAAGTCCTATCGAACGTGACTTAGGAACATTGGGCCCCGGAGAAACCCGAAATGACATCCAAGTAACGTTTCAAGCCACGCGCCCCGGAAAACTTTGTCAAACGGTTGAAATTCTTGGAGTGGGGGCAGTGGAAACAAAGCAGACCATCTGTCTCATAGTGGACGAGCAGGCAGTCAAAGCAGCACTGCAGGTCGAAAAACGGGCGCCGAGTACCGGAAGAGTTGGCGAGACAGTCATTTTTGAAAATCTGATCACCAATACGGGCACTGCACCGTTAAGAAATGTAACGATCATCGATACTTTTGAGCGCGGACTCGAGCCGATGCGCGTTTCAGATGGTTATCAAATTGAAGAGAATCAATTGACCTGGAAGTTTGCACAAATTGCACCAGGTCAGATCGAGCGATTGCAAGTCGAGGTACGGTGTAAGGAAGCGGTTCGCGCCTGCAGTCGTGTGACGGTGACCGCCGATGGAGATCTGATGATGGCCGACGAGGCATGTGTGCAAATTAGTGAGGCTGCGGTCACACCACCGGGTGCCGTTCCCCCAGTGACGGGTCCCCCGGTCACGCCGCCTCCCACTACTGCGCCTGTCACTCCCGCGCCCTCAGCGCCGCCCCAGGCCTCGTCGCAGGCGGACAATGCAGAGTCGGGCGATGTGCTCTCGCTCACGGTCACCGATTTGAGAGATGAGGTCCCGGTGGGTGGGACTGTTGTGTACGAAGTGACCGTGACAAACCTCCAAAATGCTCCAGATGCAAATGTCGTGGTCGTGGTGACCGTACCGGAAGGTTTGGCTCCAACGGCAGGGGGTGTCGGTATTGTCGCGCCTAGCAATCCGAATATCGGTCAACGGGTCATCCGCTTTAACCCGGTTGCGGAAATCCGTCCCGGTGAGTCGCTGATCTACCGGATTCCCATCCAAGCCGAACAGGCCGGTCAGTTTCGTTCGCAAATTCGCGTTACCAGTAACGGCCAACGACGACCTCTGATCAAGACGGAAGATTCGAGCGTCTTTCAGGATAGTTAGCGATCCGGTGAGCTTACCGAATCGCAGGATTCCGGCTCAATGCGGAGTTCAACTTCTTTTGCATTTTTGTTTTTTTTCCTGATCGTCACCCGGCTCGGTTTATCCTGTCCACGGAGCATGAAAACTTGCTGTTGATCGTTGTCGGAAAGCTTCTTGTAGCTGCCCCAGTCGTGACGTGTGACGCTCCCTCGATCGCCAGTCAGCGGTCCCTCGTAGTCGAGGTAATCGAGGCGATGCTCTGCAAGTGGCAGGGCCCAAAACTGCTCGCCGACTAAGGGTGCCGCTGGAAGCGACCAGGTCAGCAGATGATCCCCGTCTTCAAGCATCAAGTCCCAGTGATCCGGTCGCGGGGATTGAGGTGGCATTTGGTGACAAAGAATGACAAAGCGGGGCATAGGTGCGACTCATTGAGTTGCCAAAAAGTGCGTTAGAGAAATTTTAACAAAGCATATCTTTTTTTCCCTGAGCGGAGCACCATCACAGTTTCGCTGGCTAGATCCGCTGGGGTAAGTCGACGCTCTTGGTTTTCCACCCGTGCATTATTCACATAGGCACCGCCCTGAGCGACCGTTCTCCGCGCATCGCTTTTGCTTTTTGCAAGGCCTGATTGGCAGAGGGCGTCAATGATTGAAAGTCCTTCCCCCGAAAGGGCATCTTGAGAAATTTTCTGACTCGGTACATCTGAGAAAATGTCGGTGAGGTCCGCATCGGACATTTCGGCTATCGCCGCACCAAAAAGCACTTCACTTGCCTTGCGAGCACTCTCGAGACCCTGCTGCCCATGCACCAGCAGCGTAAGCGATTCGGCCAGTTGTTGCTGGCTGCGACGGTTTTGGGGATGGGCAGTGCGATCTTCGGCCAGCGCCGCAATTTCGTCTTCCGGCAATTCGGTCAACAAGCGGAGGCACTTATCCACATCCGCATCATCCGTGTTAAACCAATACTGATAAAAAGCATAGGGACTCGTTTTTTCTGCAGAGAGCCAGATGGCTCCCTGTTCCGTTTTTCCCATTTTGCTGCCGTCACTTTTCGTGAGTAAGGGACAGGTAAGGCCGTGCAGCGTGCCTTCTCCCATACGTCTACCGAGTTCAATTCCCGCCGTAATATTTCCCCATTGGTCGCTGCCCCCAACCTGTAGGCTGCACCCGTAGGCTTTTCGCAGATGCACGAAATCATATGCCTGCAACAACATGTAACTGAATTCCGTATAGCTCATGCCCGCCTCGGTCTGCTCGAGTCGAGCTTTCACCGATTCTTTGGCGAGCATTCCGTTGACTGGAAAATGTTTGCCTACATCGCGAAGGAATGTGAGATAGTCCCACTCCGTCATCCAGTCATAGTTATTGACAAGGATGGCCGGTTGCTGACAATCAAAGTCGAGAAATTGCGCAAGCTCATCCATGATTCCATGGAGATTATGTTCAATTTGTTCGGCTGAAAGCAAGTTGCGCTCTTCGCTCTTTCCACTCGGGTCGCCGATCATGCCCGTTGCACCACCGGCGAGTACAATCGGACAGTGGCCTGCTTTTTGAAACCGCCTCAACATCATCAGCGGAACGAAATTGCCTACGTGCAATCCGTCGGAGGTGGGATCAAATCCAGCATAGACCGTTTGCGAACCATCCTGGAGTAACTGTTGCAGAATTTGCGGGTCGGTCGTCTGGTGGACCGAACCTCTCCAATCGAGTTCTGCATAAATATCGGTCGATCCCAACGTTTGTCCTCATCGATACGGGCAGAGCGAATGTGCGTATGATGTCGTATGGGCAACAAGATCGGTAGTGGGGGTAGCGATGATTCGATCCCGGTGACCGCGATTTCCCTAACGAAACAGATCGTCGTCGGCAAATGGATTTCCTGTGCCTGCGCCTTTCGGTTTGGGAAGAATCTTGAGAATCTTGCCAGCCAATTTAAGATCCTGTCGCGTTGTGATTTTCCGGTTCAGCGGCGAACCCTCAATGAGGGTGACCGGATGGTCCATTCTTTCGACTACCTGCGCATCGTCGGTTGCCAAAAAACCATCCCGCTGCGCATAGGCCTCTAAAAGCCAGTCTCGGCGGAACACTTGCGGTGTCTGGGCTTCCCATAATTGCTTGCGATCCACCGTTTCAGTCACCGAAATCACTCCCTTACCGTCCTTTTTGGCACGTTTGAGCGTGGAGGCCACCGGCACGCCATAAAGGGCTGCCCCCGACTGGGCCGCCGCGTCGAAAATAGTTCCGATCCACTCGTCTGCAATACAGGGTCGCGCGGCGTCATGGATGGCGACAAAATCAGCTTCAGGCTTCACGTGGGCCAATGCTTTTTCAACCGAATCGGCACGTTCGGCCCCCCCCTCCACAATATCGATGCCAAGGATCGCAACATTTGCAGCAAACTTCATTTCAAACGTTTCTCGATCTTCCGAAGCGATAATCAAAATGAGTTGGATCACATCCTCGCGATTGAGAAATTTTTCAGCCGAGTGCAACCAAACCGCGCGGCCCTCCAGCACAGCAAAGGGCTTTTTGTAGTGCTGGTCTTTAAATCGCTGACTTTTTCCGGCAGCCGGCATAATCACAGCAAATTTTGGCACGCTTACAAAACTCCCTATAACACGTTAACACGTTTTCATCCTAACACCGTTTCATCATAACACGGCCTGCTACTTACGGTACCCAACACAAAAGCGCACCTCAGGCACCCACGTACGGTGCTTGGGCAATCCGGTTTTGCAGCAACTCCGGGATCCGTATGTGGAGTCTTGCTATAATATCACCATGCTTTGGAATTTTTGCGATGATCCGATAGCGTCCCGCATCGAAGAGAGAATCCAATACATCCAATCGCTGGTTCATCCCGCAGAGCAGTTTTTCGGTCTGCTCAGGATCGAGTGCTGCGCTTTGCAAACGCACGCCGCGCGTCTGTGGAATGCGATCCACACTCAACAATTGCCCCTCTTCTGCTTTGTAGCGTTTTCCGCAAAGGAAGATTCGACGAAGTTCGTCTCGTTGATTGAAGTGATACGTTGCCGCATCTTCAAAGAAAAGACTTAGTGCGCCGTTTGTTCTAAAACCGAAAATGAATGAATTGTTTATCGTGGGAAGTTCTAACTGTGCCCTTTCCACGAGCGCTGTGGCATCCGCCAGAAGGTCTTCATCGTTTTCGAGTGAGCGCTCCATGCCAGGCTCGTATTTTCTATCGATGGGCAAGTTATTTGGGCGTTCGTAAACGGTAGCGGATCGCAGCCTTTTGGAGCACTTGACGCTGTGCCTGCGTCAATGATGCCAATCCGCGAGCATGAACGCATTGCAAAATCTCATCCACGACAGATTCCTCTTCCTGCGTTTGATCGTTGTCTGTCGAAGGAGCAAAAGCAGCTTGCTCAGATTGCCAACTGTGGAGGAGTTCCAGATTATCCTCTTCACGACTCGTCCTGCTTGGCGGGTCCGGGTCTTCTGCAGGATGCAGGTGCTCCTCATCCGCCAGATCGTCGAGGAGAGATCCGGGCAGTGCGGGTAGGGGGACAGCAGAAAAGCAAAAGCAGTACACAGCGACAACCGTCAATGGCAACCACAGGGGCACGCCGCCACCAGATTCCTCATCCGCCCAAATGGCCAGCAAAATGAGTCCGAGAGCCGTGGCGAGCGATGCCCTGCGAACGATGCGCCACGCCTGCCGGTCACCGAATGCAGGCCAGAGCAGGGCGTGAAGCATCCAGCCTCCGTCAAAGGGAATTGTCGGGAGGAGATTAAAGACGGTTAGTCCCAGATTGATCCAGACGGCTAAGCGGAGACCGATAACGAGAGCAGACGCGGAAAAAAATCTTCCATCGGCACCAAACAGACCGGGGACGGGATCGTTTTCCAGGCTGCACAACAAGCCACTCGCGGCTGCAAAACCAAGGAGGCTCAGGAGTGGCCCACTGATCGCAACCCACAAATCTTTCCCCGCTTGTTGAGGAAACGAGTGGAAGCTGAGTCCACCGAAGGGAGTCAGTACCAACATCTCATTGGTCCCGCCGATACGGTTGACGGCGAAAAAGTGCCCCGCTTCGTGAAGTAAAACACAGGCAAGCCAGACGAGAAGAATGATTCCGGTATCCCCTAAAGGGTCACCGTCAACTTGTGTTCTAAAAAAGAAAACAAAAACCCCAACGAGTAAGCAAGAGACGTGAAGTCGGATCGGAAGGCCATTGTACCGGCCAAGACCAATGCTTCCTAAGGTACTGGCGTTGTGCATGGAATGGTGCCACGGAATTCACGGGATTGCCAGCAGTGCATCCTAGCAAGTACGATTTGAACCGGCAAACAGAACACGTTTTTATTTTACAGAAGGTCATTTGCGTGGAGTGTTCCGATAGAGAACTGTTGCAGGCGAAAAAGTTTCGCATTGTCCAGAGGACCGAGCAGCGAGTTGCCGGCTCGGTTAGTCAGGAAATTATTCTGCATCCTGGTGCGGTCGCCATTGTTGCAGTTGTCGATCCAGAGCATCTCTGTCTGATTAAAAATCGCCGGATGGCGGTAGAGAAAACATTGCTGGAATTGCCAGCCGGTACGTTGGAAGTCGGGGAGGAACCGCACCTGGCAGCGGTTCGGGAACTTCGAGAGGAGACCGGTTTCGCAGCGGATGAAATGATTCCTTTGGGGGAGTGTTTTATGTCGCCAGGCATTTTGCAGGAAAAGATGTTTTTCTTTGTTGCCCGAGGATTGACATTGGGTGAACCCGCTTTAGAGGATGACGAGCAGATTGAAAATCAGATTGTCACTCGAGAAGAGGCGATCGCCATGGTAATCGATGGACGCATTTGTGATGCCAAGACCATGGTTGGTCTCCTGCTTTTTGATCGCCTTAAGGTTTACTGAAGGTGAAAGCGGCCTTAAAATTTCGTCAGGCTCTATTTGCTAAACTTCCATCTGCTGAAGTTCAGGGTTTTGATAGAGTTTTTCTGCCAGAAATTCCGGCGACCCCGTAATGGATTGCGGAGCGGCAAGATGCCAATTGCGATCACGAGGAAGAAGTGCCGCATCGCACGGCCAAGAGGCCAGCGAGTTGTATCCCAAAGCCTGGTTCAATTTGCTCGAATCGAGCGATACATTTCCAGCCCGGGGTGGGATGGGGCCTGCCTGCTGGCGGTAGCAGCCGCGGAGCAACCGTGGGTCGTATCCTCCGGCACAATTAATAATCTGTGCGATCTCATACAGGCTTAAATTGCGCGAGCCGCCCGCATGAAAAAGTCCCCTTAAGTTGCGCCGAAAAACAATTTCGTAGAGACGGTTCATGCAGTCGGTGTAACTCGGTGTGCGAATCTCGTCAAAGTAGAGTGTTGCAGGCCGACCATGTTCAAATCGCCACTTAATCCAGTCGATCGCCCCGGCGTGCCCGCTATAACTCATTCCCATGGGCAGCGAAATCCGAAGAATACACGACTGAGGGCGGGCCAGTAGAATCAGTCGCTCGGCGGCAGCCATGGAATGTCCATATTCGGTAACTGGATCGGTCAAATCCCCTTCCAGATGACCTCCCTTGCCGCTACCGGAGAAAACGAGGTCGATTGAGAGATGCAGTAGACGCGTCTCGGTACCGTCGATCACATCCAAAAGATGACGTACTCCCTCGACATTGGTCCGCCATGCCAGAGACGGGTCAAGTTCGCAGGATTTCAGGGCACAGTTTCCTGCACAGTCAAGCACAGAACGAAAACCATATCGGTCGAAAAGCTGCTTGAGTGTTTCTTTGTCCTCTGCATCGCACGGCTCGATATCGGGTCCGGTCAGTGGCCACTTGTTCTTCTGCCGAATACCAATCACCTGACCTGGAAAACGTTTGCGGAAATAATGCAGGGCGTTGTATCCGGCAACGCCAGCCACACCCGTGATGAGAAGAGGCAAAGGAAATTCTTGGCTGGAGGTATCCATAACAAACCCGTAAAACGCCGCCGTCAAAGAGCAAACGTGTGAACATCTTATGTATTCGACAGCATAGCTTGCAGTGCCACCTTCTTTCCAGAGGGAAGCGGCGACAGTCTCACTTGACCCACTTTGCTGCTCGTCCTATCATCCCGCTCCCGCTCCGAGGCATGAAGCCCGGATTTGTAATCTTTCGGTTGAAAACGGTTGAAGGAGGAGTCGTCATGCGTATGCCCGAGTCCCCCCATTCCAAAGACAATCGCCCCCGTCGTGTCCTGTTGCTTCTCGGTAGCGGGTGTTTGGTTCTCGGGGCTTGCCTCTTGCTGAGATTCAGTTTCGGCTCGAAGACCGCATCTGCCAGATCGCGCCCTTCTGCGAAAGCGAGTCAGACAAGTACCCCTGATGCACAATCTTCTGTGGGGCGATGGGTCGCAAACGTCAACGGAAGAACGATATCGAGAGAACATCTTGCCGAGGAGTGCCTTCGTGAACACGGCGAAAGCGTCCTTGAGACGGTCATGAATAGGCATTTGATTGCCTTGGAGTGCGAAAAACAAAATATCCGCATTTCTGAAGAAGAGATCGATGCGGAAATAGATCGCGTTTCAAGAAGATTTGGTTTACCTGTCGATCAATGGCTTACTCTTCTGCGCAATGAACGTGACATTCCCGCCGACCGATACCGTCAGGAGATCATCTGGCCAACGGTTGCTTTGAGGCGTTTGGCGCGTAAACAACTTGCGGTGAGTGATGAAGAAATCCAAAGAGAGATCGAGTCGCAATTCGGACCTCAAGTCCAGGTACGGATGATTGTCCTTAACGACGCACAGCAGGCTGAAAAAATCAGGAACGCCGCAATGGCCGACCCTGAAAGTTTTGCAAGTTTAGCAGTGAAATATTCTATTGATATTAACAGCGCAAGTTCCGGTGGTCTGGTTCAACCCATCCGCCGGCACATGGGTGATCCACAAATCGAAGCGACCGCTTTCAGCCTAAAACCCAGCCAGATATCGAGTGTGATTCTCATCGGCGACCAATATGTGGTCATGCAGTGTGTTTCCCAATTAGACGCTCGATTGCCAAGTGACAACGAGTTACGACAGATACAGAAGACCATCACCGAATCCATCCGAGACCGCAAGTTACATAAAGCAGGTACGGAGATTTTTCAAGAACTGCAACAGCAAGCGAATGTCAACAATGTACTGAATGATGAAAATCTCCGGGGCAGCATGCCGGGCGTGGCGGCAACCATCAATGGACACCCGATAACCACCGATGAATTGGCAGAGGCCTGTATTTCACGGCATGGGAAAGAGGTACTCAACGGCCTGATCAATCGACAATTGATTGAAATGGAGGTGAGTCGCTCGGGAGTTCAAATCAGTAAGAGCGATCTTGATCAGGAAGTCACACGTGCAGCGCAGGCTGCCGGGGTCACCGATACCGAAGGTGAGGTTGATTTTGCAAAGTGGTTTGAGATCATGCGGGAACAGCAAAATATATCCACAGCAGTGTATCTCGATAAAATTGTCTGGCCGAGTGTGGCTTTACGGAAACTCGTAGCAGGTGAGGTTGAAGTTAGCGACGAGGATTTACAAAAAGCCTACGAGGCAAACTATGGACCGCGTATCCGCTGTCGCGCGATTGTGATGGATAATCTGCGCAGAGCGCAGGAAGTTTGGGCCATGTATCGCGCCAAGCCAACGATAGAAAACTTTGCCGAATTGGCCAGTGAGTATTCGATCGATCCGGGGGGGAAATCTTTAGGAGGAGTCGTTCCACCGATTCAGCGTCATGGGGGACAAGCAGCGCTCGAGAAAGAGGCTTTCCGACTGAAAGAAGGAGAATACTCGGGTGTGATTCAGATAGGAGATAAATTTATTTTTCTACTCTGTGAAGGCGTGACAAAGCCTGTTGCTGTGGATCCCGAAGAAGTGCAGGACGTTTTATATACGGATATTCTCGAAAAGAAACATCGCGTCATGATGTCCCGCCGTTTCCAGCAGATTCTCGATCAGGCGAGTATCGAAAATATCCTTTACCCCGAGCTTTCCCGCTCGCCCGCAGCGAAGGTTAAGAAGTTGAACGCACGCACCGCTGCTGCAGGCAATCGAGGGTAGGGTGGCTGCAACTTCCTGCCCGGTGGGTAGAAAAAATGTGGGGTGGAGTTATCCTGTGGGTTCTCACCCTGCAATCTAAGAGGTTCCCACGATGTCTTTTGACAAAGCCGGTTCCGACAATCCGGTTGATTACTCGCTGCCTTTTGACGTCAAAGTGGCCTCGCGAGTACACCGTCTCCCGCCCTACTTGTTTGGCAGAATAAATAAACTGCTTCTCGAAAAGCGGCGTGCAGGGAACGACGTGATTGATCTGGGGATGGGGAATCCATCCGATCCACCAGAAGATTTAGTGATCGAAAAGTTGGTCGAAACGGCTCGAGATCCACGCAACCACGGTTACAGCCAAGCCGCGGGTTTGCAGAAGCTGCGCCAGGAAGTGGCCA
>CAUZBD010000038.1:0-10718 GCA_963577795.1 Planctomycetota bacterium
AAGACGGCAGAAAGGCGGCGTCCCAGTTCTTGGTTCCATTGGGGCCCAGTCCGCGATGATCGGGGAGCACGACAAAGGTGGGAAGATTTTCATTCATGCTGCCCAGACCGTAGCTGACCCACGCACCCATCGCTGGAAAGCCTGGACGGTCAAAACCGGTCGATTGCAGCAAAGTACCCTGAGAGTGGACACCGGTCTTACCAACCATATTGTGGACAAAGGCAATCTTGTCGACCACCGCACCTAAATCGGCCGCTACATCCGAAAGTAACTTTCCTGATTCGCCATAGGGCTTGAAGTCCCAGATCGGTTTAAGCCAGGGCCCCAATCCATTTTGAAATGCCTCGACATGTTCGCCAAAATCAGAAGGCTGTCCATGCCGCTTAACAAGTTCGGGCTTAAAATCATACAAATCAAGATGACTGGCGGCGCCTGACATAAAAAGTTGCACAACCCGCTTTGCACGCGGTGGATGATGCAACACGCCGACTGCATTTTCACCTGCACGAGCAGACTCGGTCGCAAGCATTCCCGCTAGGGCAATCCCACCAAGTCCCCCTGCGCTTTCGCACAGCATCTCGCGGCGAGAGACCGGTGAAGGACGGTTGTGTGGAAACGCAGAACGGGTCATCAAAGTATCCTTAATCGATAAACACAAACTCATTCAAATTATAAATCACACGGCAAGTATTCGCCAATCCATGACGATCCGCATAGACGTGCAGCGATGCAGACTCTACAGGGGTTGGCTTGCGGGAAAGCGCTAACTCAAAGGCAGCGTCCACTTTCTGGGCCAAATTTCCCGGATTTGCTTTAACCTGCTCGGCAAATTCCTTTGCCATGACAAGCATCAGCTGATTATTTAAAAGAGCCAGACTCTGTAAGGGAGAAATCGTCACGTTACGCTGCGCAACAAGCATCGACGGGTCGGCGCAGTCCATCACCGTAAGGAATGGTTGTGTCTGAGATCGAACCACAAACCGATAAATAGCTCGGCGATGGCTGTCTGACTTGGTAGCGTCGTGGAGATGATATTCGTAGTGCGGTGAGTGCTCCGGCTTATCAATTACAAAATCCTGAAAACTCGGTCCACCCATTTTTAAATGAAGTCGCCCGGCGGCAGACAACACGGCATCCCGCACCGCCTCCGCTTCAAGGCGTCGACGATTCATTCGCCAGTAAAAGCGGTTATCGGCATCAATCGGTTCAGCCGCTGCCACAAGTTCCTCCTCCGCGGTGCTCACCTGGCGGTAGGTTGCACTCGTGACGATCAATCGATGCAACCGCTTGATCGATTCGCTCTGGCGAAGTTCTGCAGCCAAATATTCGAGCAATTCGGGATGGGACGGTGTACTGCCCATCCGACCAAAATCACCCGGCGTATCGACCAGTCCACGGCCAAAATGAAACTGCCAAATACGGTTCGCTAGCGACCGCCAGGGAAGTGGGTTTTGTGGATTGGTGAGCCAGGCTGCCAAATGTCGTCGTCGCTCTCCCTCGGGAGCATCGGCAGGTAATTCAAACCTGGCGATAGGTCCCTCCACACACGTAAGTGCTCCAGGGCCGACTTCTTTACCGGGCGTCGTTACGCTCCCACGATGTAAGACATGAATCGTCCGTGGACGTTCCCCTTGATAACCTCTACCGATAAAAGTACCGCCACCGTAGTGGACCTTGCCGATATAAGCGACCTTCGGTTCTGGAAGGGCACCCAGTTCTTTGCGGATGCCACCGAGTGTGGCAGCGAGGGCAGCAAGCTCCTGCTTTTTTTCCGCCACCGAATCTGCAAAATTGGCTACTGAGAAAATCGCTTGAGCGTCCTGAGACTTTTTTTCCGTTTCGGCCAATTTCTTTTTTTCTACAGTAAGTTTTTTTTCTGCAGATTCAATCTCTTTTTTGACCTTCCGCTCGCGATGTTGAAGCGTTCTGCCACGTTTACGAAGAGACTGTCTGCGGAGCGTGAGTTCGGGATCGTCGTGATACTGGTGATCCGCCCGGTCAAGCGCGGCAAACACCGCCTGTAGACTGTAGTAATCTTCCTGCGTGATGGGATCGAATTTATGGTCGTGGCATTGAGCGCAGCCGACGGTGAGACTCATAAAAGTCATCATCGTGTTGCGGACCATATCGTCTCGATCGAGGTGGCGGGCCACTTTACCGTCGATCTTCGTCTCGGGAACCTCCGCGTGTCCCACATGATCCCAAGGACCAGCAGCGATGAAGCCAAGCGCCTCGATCCCATCCACCGTCCCAGGAAAGAGAACGTCGCCTGCGACTTGTTCGTGAATAAAGCGGGTGTACGGTTTGTCGGTATTGAAAGAGCGGACCACATAGTCCCGATAGGGCCAGGCATGTAAACGCATCTTGTCTTTATCGTACCCGTGCGTTTCACCGTAATGAACGATATCCAACCAGTGGCGACCCCAGCGTTCACCGTAGCGTGGAGAAGCGAGCATCCGGTCGACCAATTGCTCGTAGGCCTCCGGATCTGAATCGTTGACAAATCGATCCACTTCTTCCGGTAATGGAGGGAGCCCGAGCAGATCGTAGGAGAGTCGACGGATCAGGGTCCGGCGGTCAGCCTCCGCACTGGGGTGCAAATCCTTTTCTGTAAGACCCTCAAAAATAAAGCGGTCTACCGGGTTGCGGGACCACTGGTGATCTTTCACGACGGGAAGCGTTGGTTTTTCCAAGGGAGCAAACGACCACCAGACGGGTAGCTCGAGCACCAGATTCTCGGGCCAATCCGCACCTTGGTCGATCCACCGCTCGATCAAAGCAATTTCCTCAGCCGTGAGCGGTGGTTGCCCTTCGGGCATTTCCGCTTTCCCGTCTACCGGCAAGATCCGCTCTACGAGATAACTCTCGGTAGCATCCCCCTGCGTGATCGCTTCGCCACTTTCGCCACCGGCAAATGCGGACTCCGCTGTCGCCAGCGAGAGTCCCCCCTCAGTTCTTTCCGGATTGTGGCAACTCAGGCATCGCTCTATGAGAAGCGGGGCAACCTGCTCTCGAAAAAGAGCCTCGTTGGCCAAAACGCCAACTGGCACAAGGACGCAGCAGAGAGTGACAGCGGTGGTGAGTCGATACATGATTTGCGGCAAACGGTGAACTCAAAAGAACGGGCGACTTCTTCATTTTACACCAAAAACAGCCCTACCCCAACGCAATAGAGCCGGCTACGAACCATGACTTATAGTGTATTTCACAAGGTATGCGGGGACTACGGCTTTTGAGAGTGGATAAAAACCACGCCCGCATCGAAGAAATTTTCTTCTTCACCGCTTTGGATGACGGCAGCCAACTGGTTCCAACTTCCCGGAATCATCTTTGACCGTTGGTCCTCGGTAAACCGCAGCACGCGATATCCGGCCATCGGACCTCGCGAAACCGCATGGGGTACCTTCTGTCCGTTGACAAAAAACTCGGCGTTGCCCACGTGGTGGACGAGTAAACCGATTTCTCCCTCCACATCCTCCGGCACGATGAACGGTCGACGAAACCAACGTGGTCCCTCGGTCCATTCTGTTCCTACGAGCAGGGGATGTTTTTTCTTGTCACCAAAAGCACCCTCTGCTTGCGACCACGCCGAGTCATCGTACTCGGTTGCCATCCAATCGCCCTGAGGCATCTTGTCGGTAACGCGCCATCGCTGACCATCCCGCTCGGATGTTGGCTGTAGGGTTGTAATCAGTGGCAGTGATCCTTGGAGCCGCAAGTTCGCTGTGCGCACCCGCTCTCGGTCGAGCTTAAACTGCTCCCGGTCGTAGGTAAGGTGACCGTTGACCTCTATTTCCACATCGGTCGTTTGGGTATACACCGCACCGGAGAGTCCCCGGCCCTGCATGACTTCGAGATTTTTAGCCAACTCGCAGTAGGCATCGGTCAACCGATCCCGATCATTGATTTTCCGGTAATCCCAGTCCCCCTTATCTTTCCACATGTGTCCATCCACCCGGCGGCCCAAACCACCGAACTCTCCGAGGACCACCGCCCGATCCGGTTCAGGTGCTGGCACACTTAGCCCCAAATAATTATGTAAGTCATTGACATCACCCGTTCCTCGGTCGACCAACCCACTGGCAGAATCGACCAGTCGCGAAGGGTCACGCATCTTCACAAGCTCGGTGATGCGGGCTGTATCGAATTGACCCCAGCCCTCGTTGAAGGGAATCCAGATGAGAATCGAAGGATGATTTTCGAGATTTGTCACCATCCGCAATAATTCTCGTTCGTACTGCATGGCCGATGCACGGGTCCGAATAAGATCCGGATCGGGAACCGGTTTGAATACGTTAAGAAACCGATCCCCGTTTGGCATGTCTTGCCAGACAAGCATGCCTAAGCGGTCACACCAGTAATACCACCGCGCAGGTTCCACCTTCACATGCTTGCGAATCAAGTTGAAGCCTAAATCTTTTGTAACTTCGATATCGTAGCGAAGGGCCTGGTCGTTGGGAGCCGTGTAGAGTCCATCCGGCCAAAAGCCCTGATCGAGTAAACCAAACTGGAAGACCGGTTTATCGTTGAGTAGGATCCGTGTGCGACCAGCTGCATCTTTGCCGAGGCTGACTTTTCGCATCCCGAAATAGCTGCCCACTCGATCGACAACCTGTCCTTGATGCGAAAGGAGTACTTCCAGATCGTAGAGTTTTGGGTTCTTCTGTGACCAGAGTGTTGCTGCGGGCATCGAAATGGCAAGCGGCTTGCCAACCGCTCCACTCTGCTCGTTAAGGATGCGTCCATTCTCCACCGCCCGCACGATAATTTCATAATGCTCCGCATCGCTCGCATAGGTTGTAACATTCACCAAACTTTGATCAACATCGGGAACAATCTGGAGTCGCTCTATAAAGCTTTGGGGAACCGGTTCGAGCCAAACGGTCTGCCAGATACCACTGCTGGCCGTATACCAAACGCCTTCGGTTTGCAGTACCTGTTTGCCGCGCGGTTGATAGCCTGTGTCGGTCGGATCCCAAACTGAAACCACAATCTTTTGCGCACTACCTGAAATAAGAAAGTCGGTAATGTCAAATGAGAATGGATCATAGCCACCTCGGTGCATGCCGACCTTCCGACCGTTGACCCAGACCGTGGCTTCCCAGTCGACGGCGCCAAAATGGAGCAGCAGCCTACCACTGCGAAAATCATCAGGTACCTCAAAGGTACGCCGGTACCAAAGTCGCTGCGTATAACCGAGCCGACGCATCACTCCTGACAGGGCGGACTCGACCGGATAGGGGACCAAAATATTCCCTTCCATCGCTGCAGGCTGCTCAGCCTCTCGCTTGGTAATCGCATACTCCCACAAACCGTTGAGATTTTTCCAACGCTTGCGGGTCAACTGTGGACGAGGATAGTCGCGCCACGCATTGTCCGGAGTCACGCTTTTTGTCCAGCGCGTAGAGAGCGGTCCATCGGCCGACTTCCACGTTGCGGTCTCTTTTGCCGATACGCAGAAACAACCGGTGAACAAGAGGAAAAAGAAAACCGTGTACCGAGGCATGAAAAACGAGGCGATATGCATAAATACTCCGGATATGAATCAAAAGTTTGATCGCAATTATAGCGAGCCCTTTCCCGCAGCGTTACTCACCAGGGCAGGTAGCCGATCGCGAGGCCAAAAGTTAAATTACGTGGATACCTTATTTTCTACGTTGATTTGGCTTGTTCTTTTTTGTAGTTCGAGGAGACCCCGATGACTCGTTCCCGTGCTTTCCTAGCGCTTGTGCTGACCTTTGCTTTTGTCCTCTCGGCAACCGCCGGTGAAAAATGGATGAGCTACCAACCACCCGAGGGAAAAGCCAATGGGAAGAAAGTGGTGCTGATTGCCGCCGGCTGGGAGTACCGGGCGGAGGAAGGCCTCACGATGCTGGCAAAAATACTTTCGCAAAAACATGGTTTCAGCTGCACCGTCCTGTTTGCGATCCACAAAGAAAATGGCACGATCGACCCAAACACAGCTGACAATATTCCGGGCATCGAATCGCTGAATTCAGCCGATATGCTGGTGATGCTCGGTATGGATCTCGAATTACCCGATGACCAAATGAAGCACTTTGTCCAGTATGTTGAATCAGGAAAACCGATTCTCGCTTTTCGCTGTACTGTGCTGGCCTTTAAAAATCTTGAAAAACGCGGTTCGCCGTATGCCAACTACGATACGCACAGCAGTTCCGGTTCGGGTGGCTTTGGTGGTTTGTATTTAGGGGAAACATGGCGGGGGCATCACGGACATCACGCGGTTGAGAGTACCCGCGGTCTGGTCAACGGGCGACATCGCAACCATCCAATTCTGCAAGGCGTTAGCGGAGATATCTGGGGCCCCACCGACGTTTACCAGGTCGACAAGCTTCCAGAGGATGCCGTGGTCTTGGCCTATGGCCAGGTGCTTCAAGGCATGAAGCCGGATGATCCACCGAATTTCAACAAGCCGGTCATGCCCATGGTCTGGGCTTGGGAGCGACCCGCCAATTTCGGCAAAGCTCGGGTCGTCACAAGCACCATCGGTGCCTCGGAAGACCTGGCAAGCGAAGATTTGCGCCGCATTATCGTAAACGGCGTTTACTGGTGTTTGAAGATGGAAGATAAAATTCCTGAAAAATCGGATGTCGACTACGTCGACCTCTATGAGCCTTCGACATTTGGGCGCAATAAATTCCGTAAAGGATTAAAGCCAGAGGATTACGCGCTGGGTCAAGGCGTTGTAAAACAAAAATCTGCAAAAGAAGAGTGAAGCGTCGCCTCTATAATTTTTGTGCCGAAGTTTGTGCAAAAAAGAGACGCATCCCATGCGATACTCTTGCGGGATGCTGCACTGCCCGTTTTCTGAATTGTGCTATAATATGGCTGTGTTTTGATCGTATTGCGCCGAAATAGCAGACGGCTAAAAGCGAACGCGATACCATATGATAGATTGCGTGAAATACCGTGTGAATTGATTCGGATGTGAATTACAGTGTGTGGAAATGGCTCCATGACTCGCCCTTTTAAGCAAATCGTTCCGCAGCTTTTTTCTCTGTGTGTTGTCTTTCTCTGCGTCGTGGTCTTTGCTGATCAAGTCGATGCGGAGAGTGACGAACGGGAGATCTATTTCCAGCAGCAGGTGGCTCCGCTACTCAGTGGTCAGTGCCTGACCTGTCACGGCAGTGAACAAAAGGGGGAACTCGACCTGCGGAGTCGCGCAACGGCACACGCAGGAGGCGAAAGCGGAAGTGTGCTGACGCCGGGAAATCCTGAAGAGAGCCTCCTGTACGAACACGTCTCCTCCGGAGCGATGCCCCCCGAAAAACCGCTGAGTGCGGAACAGATCGCAATTCTGCATCGCTGGATTGAAGCTGGCGCTTACTATCCAGAAGAACCGATTGACCCGTTAGCTTACTCGAGCCAGACGCGGGCCGGTTATGACTGGTGGTCGCTGCAGCCTCTGAAAAGATTTGGAACTGAAGATGTGACAGAGGCATCACCAGTATGGCAACTGAGTCCGATTGACCGTCTGATCCACAATCGCCTGCAACAAGAAAACCTTCGGCCGTCTTCGCCGGCAACTGCGACGACGATTCTGCGCAGAGCCACCTACGATCTTACGGGTCTGCCACCAACTCCAGAGGAACGAAAAGATTTTTTAGCGGCTTGCCTCGAGGAGACGGGACAGGACGATACGGTCGGGGAACAGGCTTACACGCAACTGATTGATCGCTTACTCGCTTCACCACGCTACGGCGAACGCTGGGGTCGTCACTGGCTTGATGTTGTTCGGTTTGCCGAAAGCAACGGCTTTGAACGCAACGCGATCGTCAATAACGTGTGGCCCTTCCGAGACTATGTGATTCGCTCATTCAATGAAGACAAGCCCTTTGATCGACTGGGGCGCGAACATTTGGCCGGTGATCAAGTCGGTCCGGGCAATCCAGAAATTGAGGTCGGAACTGCGTTTCTCTCTTGTGGTCCCTACGATGATGTGAGTAATCAGGATCCGGTGCGGGCTGCTCAGATTCGTGCCGATGGACTCGACGAAATTATTCGCACCACCGGTGAATCCTTTCTCGGTCTTACCGTAGGTTGTAGTCGATGCCATGATCACAAGTTCGATCCAATCTCTCAAAAAGATTATTACCAGTTCTACGCCATCTTTTCAGGTATTCGTCACGGGAGTCGACTCGTCGGTCCGCTCGACGCGCGCAAGGAATATGCGAAAAAAAAACAATCCCTAGGAGAAAAGAAGGTGGGTCTCGTAGAGCAGAAAAGTGCAATCGAAGCGCACAGTATTGCCCGCGGAGAGGCGCAGCTCGCAGAGTATGCGCAACAGTGGAAGCGGCCGGCGGCAAGTCCACAGGGAAACGAAGAACGCTTTGATCCGGTCGACGCCAAATATGTTCGCATGAAAATTGAAAGCAAGCAAGGCAACCCGCGTACCGGGAACGGATGCATGCTCCAGGAATTCGAAATCTGGCGCGCAGGGGAAGAAACAAGTAACGTAGCACTGGCCACAAACGGGGCATCGGCCGAAGGAAAAGCCCGGCGAGCTCGAGACTTTGAGGGCGCCTATGGACCCCAATTGGCCATTGACGGTTCCTACTCCGCCCGCTGGATCGGTTATGGTGATACGCTCACGATTCAGCTTGGCAAGAAAGAAACCATCGACCGCATCTTTTTCGCGACCGACCGAACTGGGGCCGATGAGCAAAGAGGGCGCGAAACCTCGCCTTGCGAATATCGCATCGAGATATCTCTCGATGGAAAAACGTGGAAGCAAGTTGCCAGTTCACACGATCGGAAACCGGTCAATGACACACACCGCAATATCCGATTTATTCGCAGTGAAGCAACTGAGGAAGAAGAACAGCAGCGAAATGAAATCTATCAGCAGATTTCCCAAGTCGACCGGGAACTCGATCGCCCGGCTCCCTTCCCCTCGTGGTGGATCGGGGATCTGGTAGACCCACCTAAAGAACAGCATGTTTTTTTACGGGGCGATCCTCAGAAGAAAGGGCCGTCGGTCCGGCCGGCAAGCCCGCGTTTTCTCGAGCCACAAGTCATGGCCTTTGATCTGTCGGCCGAAGCGCCCGAAAGCAATCGAAGGCTTGCGCTTGCCGAGTGGATTTTTGCGGACGGTAACCCGCTTACGCCACGGGTTCTGGCCAACCGTATCTGGCACTATCACTTCGGCAGCGGTCTGGTCGCCACGCCGAATGATTTTGGCTTTATGGGCAGGCGACCAAGCCATCCGGGGCTACTCGACTATTTAGCGCAAAAGCTGCAGCAGGAAGACTGGCACATCAAGCCACTGCATCGCGAGATCATGCTCTCGCAAACGTATCGCCAGAGCGGAACAGCAAATCCAACCGCACTGGCAAAGGATGCAGACTGCCAGCTGCTGTGGCGATTCCCCCCCCGTCGCTTATCGAGTGAAGAGATTCGCGACACCCTGCTGAGACTGGCTGATGTGCTGCAATTGAAGATGGGCGGTCCGGGATTCCGGCTTTACGACTATCTCGTTGATAATGTGTCCACCTATGTGCCGCTCGACAAACACAATGCGACAACCTATCGGCGGGCAGTCTATCATCAGAATGTCCGTGCGATGGAGGTCGATTTAATGAGCGACTTCGATGCCCCCGAATGTGCTTTTTCCACCCCTCGCCGAGACAATACCACAACCCCACTGCAGGCGCTTTCTCTTTGGAATCACCGTTTCACGCTCGATATGGCCGAACAGTTTGCCGCGAGGCTTCGGCACGAAGCCACCGATTCATCGGCACAGATCGAGCGTGCCTTTTTGCTGGCTTTTAATCGCAAAGCGGATGCCCAAGAGCAGAGAGCAGGTAAAATGCTGATTGCCCAGTATGGACTGCCCACCTTCTGCCGAGCGGTACTCAATACCAACGAACTTATTTATCTTGACTGAACGAAGATGCCCGAACCAACTTCCACACGCCGCGCAGCAAACCCCGACCGCCGCTCATTTTTTGCCCGCTCCATCGGCAACGTCACCACGGCAATGATGGGACTCGGTTTCGCCGAATTGCTCGCTGAAGAAACGCCAGGAACCAAGTCGCTGCTGACCGGTCCTCACTTTCCTGCCAAGGCAAAGCGCGTGCTGCAAATCTTTTGTCCAGGAGCCGCCTCGCACGTGGATCTTTGGGAGCATAAGCCAGAATTGGAAAAACGCGACGGGGAACCACTCCCGGGCGAAGAAAACTTCCTTAGCTTCCAGGGCAAGAATGGAAATCTTATGCGGAGTCCATGGCCCTTCGTGCCCGCTGGCGAGAGTGGCAAACGGATCACAAGCCTTCTGCCCCACCTGCAGCAACACGTCGACCGGATCGCCTTTGTGCATTCGCTCAGTTCTAAAAGCAACACCCACGGACCTGGGTGTATTTTTATGAATACTGGCCATGTGGCTGAAGGGTTTCCAGCGGCAGGGGCCTGGCTGAGCTATGCGCTCGGCAGCGAAAATCAGAATCTGCCGACCTACGTGGCCATTCCCGATATTCGGGGCGAACCGCCCAACGGCAAGGCCAACTGGGCCGGTGGGTTTTTACCGGCTCAGCACCAAGGCATTATGCTCAGTGCGCACCGTCCGATCCGTAACCTGCAACGACCGGCCGACATTGATACTCATGCGGAAACAGGGGCCCGCGATTTTCGTCAGCTGCTCAACGCGCGCCACGCAGCCCGACGAAGCGAGAACTCCGAGCTGGCCGCGCGTATGGCGG
>CAUZBD010000039.1:0-10550 GCA_963577795.1 Planctomycetota bacterium
TTCCTCTCATAGGATACCTCGTGTATCCAACTCGGTGTAAAACGCATCAGAGACGAAACCGAATGGGCAACGATTCAACCGGCAGGTTGCTTGCTGCAACCGATGCTGCATTTTATTGAGAATTACTTCACATGAAGAAGCGAACCGACTGCGAGGACAACCATAAATAGGTTTGCCCCAAGCTAGCCAGGTGCAACACATTCGGCCACGAACCCCGCCAGTTCGTCAACCGGGAAGCCTTCCCTCCAGTAAAACACAGCTCACCGGAGTGATGTCCATATCAATTGGCTTCAGTTCTCCTTGATGATGCGTAGCCCGTGACGCCACGAAAGAGGAATGTAAGTCACCGGCGAGTGTAGACGAGAATCTGCAGTTCGCAAGTACCTGACTGGCGATTTTTTATTTTGTGATCACATCCCGATGCTAGCGCAAGATATCGTAGATGCATAAATCTACATTCGTCATTCATTGCAAATGAAAATGTGTTCAACCGGTTAAAACAAAGCAGGACAGCCCAAGACAGCGGTGCTATCGCGAAATGATTCCCTATTGTGTGCTTGTTGTACCGAAGCCATGGCGATTCGCTGCCGATAGCGCTTCCCCCGGTCGACGAAAAGAAAACGTCGACTGAAACGTTGCTTGAAGCAGCCGACTCCTGGGAGAACTCGCCCTTGTATCCTCTCCCGAATCCGGCAAACTGGAGTGAAGTCTGGGACTGGCATCTTTTGCCCAATCGATTGATTTATCGACCTTATCTGGCCGGCGTCTACCAACCGCGAATGGCAGCGGTCTTTAATCTGAATGAGGATAGTCAGTGGAAGTGGGATCTCTCGATCGGAGGCCGCATCCGTGTAGTCCGGTATGGATCGGGAAACGAAATCATTCCTCAAGGTTGGCAACTCGATCTCGAGGAGGCTGCGTTTCCGCGGCTTGCGCTTCCCGGCCAAATCTTGGAGGCCACTAATTATCGCTTTGGGGTTCCGCTCTCCTAAGGTTACGATCGGTATCCGATGCAAATTGCCTACTGCCACATCCGTTCCCACTTGAAGGATGAATGGGCGAAAAAACATGGGATTCTTAATAATCAAGCTAACTACAGCCGGGATGCGATCGTTTGGGGACACGGTTACCTCCCCACCGATTCATTGCGTTTTTACGGCCAAGTCAGCTATGGTTTTTACACCGATGTTGCCCAACCGTGGCATGTCGAATTCGGCATCGAATACAGTCAACTCTCCCCGACT
Organism: Planctomycetota bacterium; assembly: GCA_963577795.1. Taxonomy (GTDB): domain Bacteria; phylum Planctomycetota; class Planctomycetia; order Pirellulales; family UBA7805; genus UBA7805. The sequence goes on from CAUZBD010000039.1 coordinate 1,245, forward strand.
GGATTTGAAGGAGTTTCCTTACTTTGTAACAAACCGCCGCATTGCGCCAGGAAAAAAAATGGGGGCTACATGGCCATTCAGACCGGCTGGCAATGGACCGGAGACCAAAGCGGCCGGAGGGTGCGAATTGGTGTCCAGTATTACAACGGACAACACGAGAAACTTCAGTTTTTCGTGTACAGTGAGCAGAAAGTCGGGGTGGGCCTCTAGTACGACTTCTAGAAGAGCGGGAGTCTAGGCGTCTGGTGGTTTCTGGCGTAGAATCGAGGACTCCTTTCGCCCTTGGTTCCCACCCTGCCCCCATGCGATATCACTCCGTCTGCCTTGAGTCGTTCGGTTATACATTGCCCGAACAGATCGTGACCTCGACACAAATCGAGGCCGAACTTGCCCCGCTCTACGAGCGGCTCAAACTCCCGGCAGGTCGACTGGAATTGATTACGGGGATCGGTAAACGGCGATTTTGGGACCGGGGCACCATCGCCAGCGACATCAGCGTGCAAAGTGCCAATAAAGCAATCGCTGCAGCCGACATCGACCGCCGGCAGATTGGAGCGCTCGTCCATGGCTCTGTCTGTCGCGACCATTTGGAACCAGCGACCGCTTGTCGCGTGCATCATCTCCTCGGTCTCGACCCCCATTGTCAGATATACGACCTGAGCAATGCCTGTCTGGGGCTACTCAACGGGATGGTCCAGGTCGCCAACATGATCGAATTGGGACAGATTCGCGCCGGGCTTGTTGTCGGCACCGAAAACAGTCGTCCGTTGGTTGAAAATACAATTCAGGCTTTAAACACCGATACATCTCTGACTCGCCAGGCGATTAAAAGTGCGGTCGCATCGTTGACGATCGGCTCGGCCAGCTGCGCCGTCCTCCTCGTCGATCGTGAACTCTCGAGGACCGATAATCGGATCATGGGTGGAGTGAGTCGCGCCGAAACGACGCATCACGGTCTCTGCCACAGCGGACAGGACGAGGCGGGCGACCAAATGCGTCCGCTGATGGATACCGACTCTGAAGCCCTCATGGAGGCGGGAATCGCAACGGGTCGTGAAAGTTTTGTTGACTTTTTGCAGACACTAGGATGGGGCGCAGAACATGTGACCAAAACATTCTGCCATCAGGTCGGTACGGCCCACCGCAAACGCATGCTTGAAACGCTCGGTCTCGAACTTACAAAAGACTATTCCACTGTCGAGTCGCTCGGCAATACCGGTTCGGTCGCGTTGCCGATCTCTATGGCGATCGGAATCGAAAACGGACACCTCGTGAAAAACGATCACGCCGCACTGTTGGGAATCGGCTCGGGTGTCAATTGTCTGATGCTGGGTGTCGACTGGCAAAGTGAACCACCGATCGCGGCCGAACAAAGGGAACCTGCGTCGGCTCTTACAGAGGGCTGATGAGCGACTGTTACCAGTAACGCTTCTTTTCCTAAGGAAATCTCGATGCATTTTCTCCACGGAGTGATCCGACACGGACGACCCATCCTGATCGTTTTGATGGGCCTGCTGCCACAGACCGGTCTCTCCGACCCGGGGCAACACCGAGACATCCTGCTGCAGGGTGAGTATGCGGGCAGCATCGAGGGGGAAAAGGGTCCTAAAAAACTTGGCGTTCAGGTGATTGCTTTGGGTAATGGTGTTTTTCGTGCGGTCGGTTATACGGGCGGACTCCCGGGCAAAGGTTGGAACGGAAAAAAACCAGAAGCGGTTACCACCAAGGCGGATAATGGCCGCATCACCTTCGCGGGACGCTACGCCGATGGCACTCTTCGGCATGGCAATCTAGACTTGGTCGGCAAAGATGGAAAAGTGATTGGCTCGTTACCCAGAGTGGAACGCCGAAGTCCGACCCTGGGAAAAAAACCGCCGGACGAGGCCCGCGTATTGTTTGATGGAAAAAATGCCGACGCCTGGCTCCGGACCCGTAATCGTGGCGCAGGCCAAATGACTCCTGATGGTTTGCTGATGGAAGGCCACAACAGTAAAGACCGCTTCGGAGATCACCAATTGCACCTCGAGTTCTTTCTTCCGTTCGAACCCCACAATCGCGGTCAAGGGCGGGCCAACAGCGGCTGTTATCTGCAAGGTCGCTACGAAGTTCAGATTCTTGACTCCTTCGGCCTGGAGGGTCTCGACAACGAGTGTGGCGGAATCTACAAAATCGCTCGGCCGAATACCAACATGTGCTACCCACCGGGCGCCTGGCAGACGTACGACATTCTCTTCCGTACCGCCCGCTATAACGAAGCAGGCGAGAAGACCGAAAACGCCAGCGCCACAGTTCGCCACAACGGGGTCGTTATCCACGAAGACTTGGAACTCCCGGAAAGAACGGCTGGCGGACCACTTGCCGAAGGACCTGAAACAGGATTTTTACACCTACAAGACCACAGCAATCCGGTACGGTTTCGCAACATCTGGGTACTCGATCAATGAAAAAACGGCCCCTTTGTTTTCATACTTTGGCTGCGTATGGCTTATGCCTGCTGGTAAGCGGCTTCTGCGTGCTGCTGCACGGGCCACGTGGATTTGCCGACGAGCTGCAAACACTCCCCGCGACCATCGCAGATGGAATCGCGCTCCTGGAGGAAAAAAAGTACGAAGCGTTTCTGGGCCGGTTTCCCGTTCCTGAAGAACTGGACCGCATGCGCAAGAATCGCTCGATGGAAGAACTCGTCCGCACATTTTCCAAGCAGCACGCACCGCGCTTACTCGGGATGCTCCGTCAGATTCAGTCCAAGGAACCGCAACTTTCCGACGAAGGCCGACGCGCTGAATATGGAGTCGACTGGAAAAACTTTTCCAAGAACAAGCTGGTCTTTCTGAAAATTTCGGATCGCTGGTACCTGCACAACTAACAGCCCCCGATAGCCACCCCTTGGTGGTTTACTTCAAGAACGCTATTGATTACCGCGGGTAACAATCTCGCGGTCGAAGTAGTTGATGCTCATCCCGGCATCAATAATGATTTGCTGGGCATTGATTCCACTCGAACGCGGACTGAGCAAAAAGGCAACGGCGTTGGCGACCTCGTCTGTTTGTACGGCTTTGTGGCGGGGAATGATTCGCTCCGCATAAAGATACGAGTCGACATACCCGGGGATTCCTGCCGAAGCGGAAGTTTTTAATAAGCCTGGCGCCACCGCGTTGAAGCGAACGCGAGAAAAACGACTAAACGATTTGGCAAGAAACGCCAATGAGGAATCAAGCGCCGCTTTGATCGGCGCCATATACCCATAATTTTCGCTTGCCATCCGAGTCGTTGAAATCGAAATGGTGACCACCGAGGCATCTGTATCAAGCAACTCTTTAAAAGCACGACTGATGGCCAGGAGGGAGTAACAGGAGATATCGACTGCCCGGAGAAACTCCCGTTTTCCAGTTTCATGAAAAGGCTTGACGCCACCTTCGTATTCGGCAAACGCAATCGAGTGCACCAATCCGTCGAGTCGAGACCACTTCTGGGCGACCGCTTTTTCGAGTGCCGCTATTTCCTCTTCCTTTTCGACATCGCAGACAAAAACGGGGGCATCTCCGGTCAGTTTTTTTACTTCGTCGCGTCGCGCTTCACTCCGCACGACCCAGATGACCTCCGCGCCCACTTCTGTAAGGACCCGGCCGACGTGCCAGGCCACGCTCTTGCGATTCGCTAATCCAAAAACAAGAAACGTTTTGTTGTTCAGACCGAGAAAATCCACCCGCTTCTCCTTATTGCCTCAGACCGTCAAGCGGTCTCTTCAGCTTTTGCCGTCTGTTCTGAAATGTTAGCCAACGTGCAGGTAAATTGCATTCGCATCGCAAGTTCTTTCTCCACCGTGACTCGAGCCGTCAGAAAAAAAGCGCGACTGACCTGTTCATCCAACGTAACCTCGAGCGTGATTGTTTCGCCCGGTCGCACCATACGCTTGAAGCGGACATCGCGCATCCGCGTGGCCACCGGCACTCCCACTCCGTCCGCGTGATCCACCAACAACACCGCACCGGCCTGCATGGCCGCTTCGCAGAGGAGAACTCCAGGCATTAGCGGAAAATCTGGATAGTGTCCACGAAACCAGAATTCATCACCGGTTAACTTTTTCAGGCAGACGATTCGATTGTCTTCCTGCTCGACAATTTCGTCGACCAACAAAAAAGGATCGCGGTGTGGGATGGCAGCTTGGATTGCGTTAAGCATCATTATCTTCAAAACCTCAAGCTACCGGGGTTGCACTTTTTGAAAGTAAGAGGGCGTCGACCTCATTGGCGACAATCACTCCATAGTTGATCGCGCCGAGCCAACCCGACATGATAATCCCGACACTGCCGGCATGAAACAGGCCCTGTACCTGTGCAGGTAAACTACGACTTACCGCAAGACCCTCAAACTTTGTTCCGAAACTCGCACCCTGTGCGTGTCGCGTGTAGTGCCGGAAGGTAAGAGGTGTAGCTGCCTCGACATGGTCAATCTTCTTGCGTACATTCGGCACATAGCGGTCGAGACTTTCAAGTGTGGTCTCAATGAGATCTTGCTTACTCGCCTCGTATTCCTCGTCGGAAAGATCTGCCCAATCTTCGTAGCGGGCATTGGTGCTCGAAACAATCAGGCACCGCGGCCGACCCTGCGGACGCGTCCGCGGATAATAAAAGCTAAACGTGCGGCTCGTGACATCCCGACTGAGAAGCAAATCAGTTTGAAAGGCGGGTGCCGTGGAACTGAAAAGTAAATCGCCTGTCTCTTCATCGATCCGCTCATCTGGCTTGAGTGCCATGTAAACCTGTGTACTTGAACTATTCAGACGAATCTTTTCGGCCTGCTGAACGAACTCGGGAGTGAAGTTTTCCTTACCGGCGAGTTTCAAGACAGTGGTTTTGATATTCGCATTCGAAACAACGGCCCGCGTATGGATGAACCGTCCGTTGGCAGTGACACCCGTCACTTTGCCTTGCTCAACGTGAATCTGCTCCACATCGGCGCGAATCCGTACATCGACCCCGCTGCGAATCAGGTCATTCTGCATAAGTTCGATCAGCCGGTCGGTTCCGCCTTCGAAGGTGAACACGCCTTTGGACATGAAATTAGAAAAGACGATTCCATAGGTGATCGCCGGGTCTTCAAGCGTCGATCCGTTGGCGTAGGTGATCGGCTCCATCAGCAGTCGCACAATATCGCCTCGTCCGGGAAAATATTGCTCAAAAAATTCACCGACCGTCAACTGCTGTTCATCGTAAAAGTTCATCCCGCGGGCAGCATCGAAAAACGCGGTAACCTGCTCGGTAGAGACTCCAAATTTTTCGTTCAGCAGACGGGTAAAGTCTTCCCGATTATAGCGCGTCGTCAGCGAAAACATGGGATTATCGAAGCGCACATGCTTGAGTTGCACAATCGAATCAGCAATTTCACGCGTCCAATACCTTCGGCAACTTTTGATCATCCCCACGGGGAATCCGTGAAGTGAAACATCAAAAATGTGCCCGCCCGGTCGCTTGAACCAGGTCGCCATCCCACCCAGTTTATAGTGTTGCTCGAGCAGGAGCACGCGATGACCACTTCGGGCCAGCGCGTTGGCTGCGGTGAGCCCGGCCAGACCGCTACCGATCACGGTCACATCGTATTGGCCAGAAACGTCTTTAAGAAAATCTTTGGGCATCTTTAAGACCCACTCTCTAAAACGGTTGCATCGTGTGTATCCGACTCACTAAGACAGCGATTTGCAATCGAAACGCCGCCCATCATCGCCCCGATGATGCCGATAAAACCTTGATCGGTCCCGCACAGGTGCAAGTTAGGAAGGTGCGTGCTGCCGTCAAGTGTTTTATGGGTCGCGCCATACACAGTTCCCTGATCGTGCCCCGTAAATCGCCGAATGGTGGTCGGGGTAAAAATATCGGTTGCGATCACGCGATGTCGGAAATCAGGAATGAATCTTACTGCCGAGGCGAGTAGTTCGTTATAGCTTTTCATCTTTTCTAGTTTATAAGAGTCTTCATCAAGACATTGCCAGCGATCGAAATTCGCCTGGGCCGTAATCCGAATCAGCCCCTCGGGCAAGGTTTCGTTAGCGCCGGTGTAGGCATAGTTATTGGGTGAGCAAATAACACCGGTCCGCGCATCGATTAGCGTATCGGGCCGCTCCCAGGAAAACGTTTCCGAATCGTTGAAAAAAACAACCGTTTTATCAAAACCGATTTCTTTAGGTTCTACATCCACCACTGACATCGCTTCCATGAAGGAGAGACGTCCAGCGTACTTCGTATCAACCTGTGAAACATCGTCGCAAAGTCGCATGGTTTCGATTAATCCGGCCGACGAAATAATCTGTGGTGCTTCGATTTGCTGACCGTCATCCAGAACCAAACCGATTGCTTTCCCATTTTCCACATGAATGTGATCTACACCGCTACGGAGTTTTAATTCGCCCCCGAGACCGCGAAACCGCCGTATCAGATTTTTAAGAATCAAACGTACTCCGGCAAACGGCCGGCAAAATCCTTCGCAAAAAATACTACGAAACATGATACAGAATTGACCGAAATCCATATCACGTTCCCGCGCATTGCCGTACCACATGAGCGGACAAAGCAGCATTTCAATAAGCAGTGGGTCGTGGAAAATCTCACTCAATAGTTCACGCGTTGAAACTTCAAAAAGTTCCTGATTCAAATCATCGTAGTCGACGATCTTTTCCATGAGCGTTGCAAAAGCATCTTTCTCTGCAGGAAACGCCCTCGCGATCTCCGATTCGAGCAAGTCAATTCCATTTCCAAATTGCAACCGCACCTGCGGGAATACAATTTCTGAACCGATCTGCGGCGCCAGGGCAAAGTCATCCCAGCGGAATCGCAACTGCCGAAGCAATCGCGCGAGTGGCCCTTTGCGTGCACCTTTGGGAGTGAAGTTTGTCACCGCATGCAGACCCACATCAAAATCTCGACCGGCGAGTCGGTAAAAAGAATTCAAGCCGCCGATCGTGTAATGCCGCTCAAGAATACACACCCGTCGGTCGTAGTGCGCCAGGCGAATCCCGGCAGCTAGGCCGGACATTCCCGCGCCGATGATGACCGTGTCGTACATGGAGGGCAGTCCCTGAGGACGGGTCAGGCTTTCTGGACGTCCTGCATCTTCGGTTCGAGGTAGGCAACCGTACTCTGCATACTTGCCAACTCACCATAATCCTCTTCGGGAACCTGGACCCGGTACCGCTTGCGAAGTTCCATGACGATATCGAGAAAATCCATGCTGTCGAGTTCCAATTGATCCCGGAAGGCCACATCGTCCTTCAAATCGCCTAGTTCTTCATCCGGCGCGATGTCGCCCAAAATATCGATGATTACATCTCGAATCTCTTCGCTCTTCATCCGTTTTCTCCGGTCTTCTTCTCGATCCTATTTTCGCATGGCCCTGCTACCGCCACAAAAGCTCGCTTCCATGCACTCCATAACTCGCATTTCCAGCCACTACATCTTTTTAATAATCACCACTGAATTGATACCGAGCATGCCAAACGAATTATTTAAAATATAGTCCACCGATTTAAGTTTGCGAGGCTCTCCACACACCAATTGGTTAATCGCGCACTTGGGGTCAAGCTGGTCGACGTTGATCGTGGGATGGCAAATACGATCCTCGAATGCGGGCAAATTACCGGTCAGTTCCAATGATCCGGCCGCTCCCATCGCATGGCCGATAAAACTCTTGGTGTTATTAAAATGAGTGCGGTCACTTTCTGAAAAAACTTGACGCAATGCCACACACTCCTGCGCGTCTCCGCTGCTCGTTCCGGTTGCGTGTGTGCTGACAATGTCGATCTGTTCCGGCACCAAGCCGGCCCGCTGCAGGGCCAGTTGTATGCACTGGGCCTGTCGATCCGGATTGGGCAGTACGAAATCACTCGCATCGCTGTTGATTGCATAGCCCGCAAGTTCGCCATAAATTTTTGCGCCGCGTTTGCGGGCATCTGAAAAACGTTCGAGCACATACAGGCAGCCACCCTCGGCAACGACAATCCCGTTGCGGTCCACATCGAAAGGTCGTGATGCCCGCGTGGCATCTTCGTGCTCGGCGAGTGCCCCCTGACTCTTGAAGCTGGCAAAAATACCAAAGGTTCGCACGCTCTCTGAAACGCCGCCACAAATCGCGAGATCACAATCCCCGAGCCTGAGCATCTGGGCGCCTTGAATCAAGCCGGCATTGCCCGCAGCACACGCTGCACCGATCGAATAGTGCGGACCCGTGATCCCCATATTGAGAGAAATCTCACCCGCCGGATTGTTGGCCACTGTCCGCGGATTGTGGTGATGCGACCAAAATTGCGTGTCGTAGTCGTACCCCTTCAGTTCATAGACCTCGTTTTCGGTTTCGACGTTACCGTGTTCGGTCACACCCACGTAAATACCGACCCGCGAACGATCGGTGTTTTCCCAGTCGATTCCCGAGTCATTGACCGCCTCATGGGCGCAATAAATACCGACACCTCCCGCCCGCGTTCCCCGGCGCACTTCTTTTCGTTTCTGGTAACGGAGTTCGTCGAAGTGACAGATACCGGCCAATGTCTGGCCTACGTAGCGGATCTCGTAAGGCACCACCCCGCTTCGGCCCTCGAGAAGGCTTTCGCGGAACACACCAAAATTGTCTCCATTGGGCGCAGTCAGGCCGATGCCGGTGATCACGATCCGTTGTTCGTCTGCCGGGAGAGATATCATCAAAGAGGCCTAACGCCTGAGGGGGGGACTCACCGTAAACCACTTGAGCCTATCGGTTTTCGGCCAAATTTACAAGGACTCGGGGCGGAGTGAAGTTGGCCGATGTGCACATTTTTAAGGCCTCTGCTCCGCAAAAGCTGCTGCAAGACGCCGCATGCCCTCCTCGGTCGAGATGCGGGGTCGATAACCGAAGTCACGGTAGGCGCTTTGGATGTCGAAGTAATGCGATCTTCCCAATTGGGCGGCAAGAAAACGGGTCATCGGCGGTTCTCGCGAAATACCGAGTGTCCGATAAACGGCCTCGCATCCCCAGCCGATTTGCCAAGCACGGCGGCAGGAAATCGACCGCTTCACGGGTGGCTGACCGGCTACCGCAAGCAACTGGTCGATCCACTCCCAGCAGTTCACCGGCTCCCCCTGGCTGATAAAGTATGCCTTTCCGCAAACACGCGCTCCCGGATCGAGCGCAGCGGCCGCCTGAAGATGTGCATCGGCTGCATTGTCGACGTAGAGCATATCGATCCGGTTCGTCCCGTCACCGACTCTCCGTAAGCGACCTTGGCGACTGCGATCCACCAGGCGGCCGACCAGATGCCGATCGCCCGGTCCCCAGATCAGG
>CAUZBD010000040.1:0-10530 GCA_963577795.1 Planctomycetota bacterium
GAGATGACTTTAGAGAAGGAATTACGGCGGTGATTTCCATGCGGGTTGCCAATCCTCAATTCGAAGGGCAAACCAAAACGAAGCTAGGTAACAGTGAAGTAGAAAGCGTGTTGCATTCAACCCTAGGTGAATTTCTTTCCAACTATTTAGAAGAGAACCCTAAGAATGCAAAAAAGTTAGTCCGCAAAGGAATTTTGGCGGCCGAGGCACGCGAAGCGGCTCGTAACGCAAAGGCACTTCTTCGAGAACGCAAGGGAGTTCTCACAGGTGGAGGCCTACCTGGAAAGCTACGTGATTGCAGTAGTCGAGAAATGGAGCGTTGCGAACTTTATTTAGTGGAAGGCGACTCTGCAGGTGGTAGTGCGGAGGGGGGCCGCCTTCGAGAGTATCAGGCAATTTTACCCCTGCGTGGTAAAATCATAAACGCCTACAAGTCACGGGAAGATAAGGTGCTGGCCAATGAGGAGGTCCGCAGTATGATTTCTGCGATCGGGATTGGAATTGGTGAAGATCAAGACCTTTCAAAACGGCGGTACGATAAAATTGTGATTATGACCGATGCAGATGTTGATGGCTCTCATATTCGTACGCTATTACTCACTTTCTTCTATCGACAGATGTACGACTTGGTCAAAGAAGGGAAAGTCTATGTTGCCCAACCACCACTTTTTCGTGTAAAGCAGAAAAAAAAGACATTTTATATACAAACTGAAGAAGAAATGAAATTACAGTTGATGGAGTCGGGCTTGAAGGACACGACCTTCGATCCCCGTGATGGTCGTATAATTTCGGGCGTTGAAATGGAAACATTATGCGCCACTTTATCTGCGATAGAAGAACCACTTACCGCACTTGAAAGGCGAGGACTTAATCTTCGCGCACATGCCACGCGGCAAGATCCAGAGACCGGAAAACTACCCATGTTTCATGTCTTTTTAGGACAAGAGGAACATTGGTTTATTTCACGCACAGAATTGAATGCATTTATAGAGGAGCAGGAACAAGACGCGGGTCAAGAGTTACAAGTTGCCGAGGGTGGTGAACCTAACAATACTCCAGAGTCTAAACGACTTCATATTGTAGAGTTCAATGAAATCCGAACCATCAATACACTTTTAAGCGATTTGCGTGAAATGCAATTTGAAATTGATGCATTGTTACCGGTAGAAAAGACAGGTACTGAGGAATCGCGGTATCTGTTGCGTCGAGGGGAGACAGAAATTGGAATTGAAGAACTGCGATCTCTATTAGCCGCCGTACGAGCGGCAGGCGAAAAGGGACTTCAAATCACGCGCTTTAAAGGACTTGGGGAAATGAACGCCGAGGAATTGCGGGAAACAACTCTTGATCCAGCCAATCGGACCCTGTTGAGAATCCGCATGGATGATGTAAATCAAGCCGACAAACTTTTTAGAATTTTAATGGGCGAAGGCGTAGAGGCACGTCGCGAATTTATTCAAAAACATGCTTTAGATGCGAGCTCTCTCGATATCTAAAGCACCAAGTGTGCTCAGGGTTCCAATTGATATTTTCCCTCAGTAAACATTTGATGGCAAGCGTTACATTTCTGGATGGTGGAGTGAAACGCATCCCGCACACTAGTAAACTGTTTTTTACGCGCAGCCTGAAAAACCGCTGTGGCCTCACTCCGTACATCACGGGCGTAACCACTCCATAGCGCCTTTTGATCATCTTGGGCCTCATCAGGCGGACGTGTTATGAGAAGATTGGCCGCTTCGGCCAATGTGAGCGAACCAACTTTTATTTTATTCCACGTTTGTTTGTCTACAGGTTCTGCGACAAGGGCCCGTTTTAATTCTTTATACCGCGGCTCAAATACATATTCCATGAAGTGATGCATGTTGTCGATTGGTTCGCCTGCAGGTCCGTCCTGAGCGTATAAAAGGCCGGATGCTATTATTGCTAAATATAAAAATATCAAAAAGTATCGCAAATAGGATTTCATAATCTCTTTCACATAAAAAGTTTTGATCTATCGTTGGCGGAGAAAAGGATACTAGGGAGAATTGTAATTACCCAATCCCACCAGTGGAATAATATATTTAGGTACGAAAGGGTCGCAGATCATTATTTTGATAACAAGTGCAACCAACCACGGGATGACTTTTATCGGCCACCAAGATAGACTGATGCCTTGGTTTTGTGCTCCCCACCCGCAGCGATTACCGCAATATTTATAGAGGGTCCGATTTCAACAATGGAAACAGAAGTCATCGATGAACTCACCGACGAAATAATCGCCAATAAAGAAAAAATACCGGTGATTGGTGCTTCTTTGGTCCCACTTATCCTTCGCGCGCAGGGCATCAAAATAGTACCCTCACTGCAAGGCGGACAAATTATGCCCACCATGGATCGGGTGAGTCGAACGCTAAGGCAGGTGTTTTTTAAAACCGAACAAGGCCTCGCGTTTGCCGTACTCGGCATGGCGAAAGTCAGCCAGCAGCCTCAGGTTGGGATTGTCACATCAGGGCCTGGAGGCTTGAACACGGTAACGGCGCTGGCTGATGCCTCACGGGACTGTGCCCCAGTCGGACTAATAGCCGGGCAGGTGGCCCAGGAAGCGATCGGTACAGATGCTTTTCAGGGAACGGATATAACGGACGTTGTAAAACCGGTAACCAAATCGGCGCGGCTCATCGAGAATATTGATCAACTATTGACGTCGATTCCACGGGATTTGGCAAATGCGGTAGGAGGACGTCCGGGAAGCGTCCTTTGGGATTTACCAAAAGATGTTCAATTTACTCCGATTGATTTACAGGAATGCCGCGACAAAATTACTTCTTATGAAGACTATCTCGAAAAACCAGAACTAGATACTGAGGCATTAGATCAAGCAATCAAGCTACTTTATGCATCCGATAGTCCCGTCATCATGGCCGGCTATGGCCTTTCCCTTGCCGATGTGTTTGAAGAATTTCATACACTCTTAGAAATGACAAAACTACCAGTCATTCATACGCTTCCAGGAAAATCAGCAGTTCTTTCTAGCTACCAATACAATCTTGGCATGCTCGGCATGCATGGTTTGTATGCCGCGAGTGCCGCGGCGTATGGTTCCGATTTTATTTTAGCGCTCGGAGCGCGATACGACGACCGAGCGGTTGGCAATCCAAAGTCGTTTGCTCCCCGAGCACAACAACGATCTGCTTTGGTCCACGTTGATACAGAGAAAACCCAATTCACAAAATCGCGAGAACTCGTTCCAAATAAACTGAATGTGTTAGGTGACGCGGGAGATGTCGTGAGGTATCTATTGGATAATCTTGACCCCAGTCGCCTCAAAATAGATGCGTGGCAACATCAGATTAATATTTGGCTAAAGGAAAACCCTCCGCCACCGAGTCACTATCATAACCAAGACTGTCTCGACGTCATTCACGTATTAGAAACTCTCAACCAGGTGACAGCACAAAACAACCCAAATAAGGTAGTTGTAACCGACGTCGGTAACCATCAAATGTGGTCAAGCCAGAGGGTAAGTACAACCGGGCCGCGTTCGTTTGTGACGAGTGCTGGTATCGGTACGCTTGGCTCGGGTATTTCACAGGCAATCGGAGCACAGTTGGTCGCTCCGGAACGGCTAGTCGTTGCGATAGAAGGGGATGAGGGATACTACAGTTGTGGTCCCGAATTGCGAACGGCAGCTCGTTATAATATTCCGATTAAAGTCCTTGTGATTAATAACGGTGGACAATGTATTGTCCGCCAATGGACAACCCATATGTTTGGGGGCAATGATGTCGGAGTCATTGATCATGTCGATGGTGTGAAGGATATGGATTTTATTGCAAACGCAGAATCGTACGGTGTTTCTGGGGAAAGAGTTTCACTAAAAAAAGAAATGCTACCAGCGATGGAGAGAATGTTGGCGACCGATGGCCCTTATATTGTGGAATGCATGGTTCCTCACGAAGATTGTTATCCGTGGATAAAACCGGGCTCAGGGTTTCCGGAGATTATCAGTGGCGGACAGTAAAAGCATTGATCGACACATCTGGAGGCGATACACAAACCGTGTTTTCCATATCTTATGCTTTTTATTTTACAAACTGGTTTTGGGGTTACTTCTATTCTTTTTCTCTGTTCCATCTTTACTGGCCACAGAAAAAGCGGTCACCCTAAAACGCCCCAATATATTGCTCATCGCCATCGACGATCTCAATGATTGGGTTGGCTGTTTAGGTGGACATCCGCAAGCAGCAACCCCGAATATTGATCGTTTAGCAATCGACGGCACGCTCTTTACGAATGCGCATTGCCAAGCCCCAGTTTGTCAGCCTTCCCGCGCTAGTCTAATGACATCAACCTACCCCTCCTCTTCCGGCCTTTACTTTCTCGTTCCAGGTATCGCCGCCTCGCCAATAATAAAAAATAAAAAGACGCTCCCGGAGCGATTTGCCGAAGAAGGATATCGTGTTTTAGGCGCAGGAAAATTATTTCACGTTATCAACGGACCAGTATTTAATAAGTTAGGAACATATGGAGGGGGCTTTGGTTACTTCGGCCCTCAACCCGCACAAAAAATAAGCCAACCGCACGGACATCCATTATGGGACTGGGGATCCTTTCCAGCCGCAACGGGGCAAATGCCGGATATGCAAATTGCGGACTGGGCGGTAAGCCAGTTGAAAGAAATGGACCAAGCTCCTTTCTTCTTAGCGGTTGGTTTTTACCGACCCCACGTACCCATGCTTGTGCCCCAAGAATGGTTCAACCGACATCCCCAAAAAAAAATCCGCCTGCCAATAATTCTATCAAACGATGTGGAGGATCTTTCCCCCTATGCACGCAATCTTACATCGCTCCAACACGTAGCCCCTCTTCACGATTGGATTATCGAAAACAAACAATGGGAGCATGCGGTGCAATCTTATTTAGCCTGCTGCTCATTTGTGGATGCATGTGTGGGAAAAGTATTGGATGCCCTTGAGCGGAGTCCCCATCGCAATAATACGGTGATCGTTTTATTTTCCGACCACGGTTTTCATTTAGGCGAAAAAAAGCGTTGGGCCAAGCGTTCGCTTTGGGAAGACGGAACACACATCCCTTTAATGATTGCCGGTGCCGGATTACCTAAAGATCAAACATGCCAACAACCTGTAGGATTGATCGATATTTACCCAACCCTTCTCGAGCTTTGTCACTTGCAAAGCGACGCAAGTCACGAAGGGCAATCCTTAAAACCACAGCTTATCCACCCGTTAAAAGCACGAGTCCCCGCTCGGACAACATTCGGGCCTGGAAATCATGCGATTCGTAGTCGTGATTGGCGCTACATTCGCTATCGCGATGGGTCGGAAGAATTATACGACCATCGAAACGACCCCCATGAATGGCATAATCTGGCTACGAACCCAAAGTGGCGGGACGTACTTGAAGAGCATCGCCAGCATCTTCCAGACAGGGAGCATCGTATTCTTGGGACCGGTTCCACTGGCCATCTTGCTTTTGACGCCGCCGAAAATCAGCGCGAATCTCGCACAACAAAAAAATAAAACGATGAGTATTGCGAGTAATAAGCAATCACCCACAAGAAGGCTCAACCTTTGCGTTTGATAACCAAGAAGCGTAAAATGACTTTATTGTAGGTTAGTTTTTCGGACTGGCCCTTTATATCCCCCGTTGCATCCCACCTCGGCGATTCATTATGTCTCGTACTACTTTGATCTCTCACCCGCTGTTTATTTTTTCGACGTTACTCCTTTTACATACGGCAAGCGGTGTTGAACAAAGTCAACCAACAGAAACCCAAGTCTCTTTTAAAAAAGGAGACCGCGTGGTGATTCTGGGGGGAACTCTTGCAGAGAGGATGCAGCATGATGGTTGGCTCGAGACCCTCATTCAATCGCGGCTTCCTCAAACGCAATTAACCTTTCGCAATCTTGGTTTTTCCGCCGACAGCCTCAATCACCAATTGCGGGTTGCCGGGTTTGGATCTCAGGAAGAGTGGTTAGAAAAAACAAAACCCGATTGGATTTTTGCTTTTTTTGGATTCAATGAATCATTCAAGGGTGAGGCGGGAATTGACAAATTCAAAGACGATCTTCGAAAGTTCATCGATGAACAAAAAACAAAGAAGTACAACGGGGAGGTCGCACCCCAACTTGTCCTTTTTTCTCCCATTGCCTATGAGGATCTCGATAATCCATATCTTCCCGACGGCGGGGAAAGTAATCGTCGTTTAAAGTCTTATACCGAAGCGATGGCCCAGGTGGCAAAAGACACAGATATCCACTTTATCAATCTTTTCCAGCCAACTCTTTTGGGATACCAGAAAGACAAGATTCCCTGGACCATCAATGGCATTCATCTCACAGACGAGGGCAATCGTAAGCTCGCGGAAATAATCGTGAAGCTATTGGTTCCCAATAATACTCCCGCGGCTGCAGGGGAAGATCTTCAAGCTCTACGGGGGCTTATTCAAGATAAAAACTTTTATTGGTTCCATCGCTATCAAACTACAGATGGGTACAACGTTCATGGACACCGAGCAGATTTAAAATACATCGATGATTTAAGTAATCGAGAGGTAATGCGACGCGAATTGGATATTCTCGATGGGATGGCATCCAACCGGGATCCAGCGATCTGGGCTGCGAGCCAAGGTCAAGATGCAACAGTGGATGACAGTAATCTTCCCACACAATACAACGTCAAAACTAACGCGCCGGGAAAAGGGGTCGACGGTAAACATTTATTCTTGGGTGGAGAAGAAGCGATAGAAAAAATGACGTTGGCTGATGGAACAACAGTCAATCTTTTCGCCTCAGAAGAGCAGTTTCCAGATTTAATCAATCCCGTGCAAATAGGATTTGATACACACAATCGTCTTTTTATCGCCACTTGGCCCGGTTACCCCCACTGGAAGCCCGGTGAAGCAATGGATGACAAACTGCTTATCTTGGAAGATATCGATGGCGACGGAATAGCAGACAACTGCAAAACATTTGCCGACGGTTTACATAACCCAACAGGATTTGAGTTTTGGGGCGGTGGCGTCCTGGTAGCGACGGCTCCAGACCTATTATTTCTAAAAGATACGGATGGCGACGATGTGGCGGATGTGCGAATCCGTGTACTACATGGTCTTTCTTCCGGCGACACGCACCACGCAGCAAATAGTTTTGTCTTTGGACCCGATGGGAATATTTATTTTGGCGAAGGTATTTTTCATCGGACACAAATTGAGACACCATACGGCCCTGTTCGCAACCGCGATGGATGTATTTGGAAGTTCAATCCACGAACCTGGAAAGTAGAAAGATTTATACCGTACGATTTCGCGAATCCACATGGACACGTGTTTGACCGCTGGGGACAGAACTTTGTTTACGATGGTACGAGTGCCTATCCCTACCATGCAGCTATTATCTCCGGCCATATTGACTACCCGGCAAAACGTCGAAATCAACCACCGAGCCCACTCCTTTATCACCGAAGAACGCGTCCTTGCCCCGGTGTTGAAATACTATCAAGCGCTCATTTTCCCGATGAATATCAAGAGCATCTGTTGGTTGGTAACGTGATTGGCTTTCAGGGAATTTTACGCTATCGCCTTGATGACAAAGCCAGTAGTTTTGCTGGCGTGGAAGAGCCCTATTTAATTCGTTCCACCGATCCCAACTTTCGACCCACTGATATTGAGGTCGGGCCGGAGGGAGCGATTTATTTTTCAGATTGGCAAAACCCGATCATTGGCCATATGCAGCATCATATCCGCGACCCAAGTCGTGACAATAAACATGGCCGCGTGTATCGCATCAGTTATCCATCAAGGCCGTACCTTGAGCGCCCGCAAATAGCAGGACAATCTATCGAAGCGCTTTTAGAATTACTCAAATCTCCACAACAACGCGTGCGTTATCGAACCAGAATAGAACTTAGTGATCGCGATAGCGCCACGGTGATTGCGGCGTTGAGAAACTGGATTTCCAATCTGGATCCGAGTGATCCACAATACCAACATCACCTGCTTGAGGGTCTGTGGCTCCATCAACAACATCACCATCTCAACCAGCAATTACTCACTCAGCTACTCAAAAGCCCGGATTATCGTGTGCGTGCGGCGGCCGTGCGCGTCCTGGGCGCATGGGGAAACGATCTATCTGAGCCACTTGCGCTACTCGAAGAAGCGATCGCCGATTCACATCCACGCGTTCGTTTAGAGACAGTTCGTGCCTGTAGTTTTTTTCAGGAACAGAAAGCATTGGAAATTGCGCTTCGCGCGCTCGATCAGCCAATGGATCGTTATCTACAATACACACTAACGGAAACCGTCCGCCAGCTGCAGCAGAAGGATCCCTAAGTTTACTGTGGGGTAACAGTCGGGTCGTGCTGCGCCAAAAAACTTTGGTGGAATTCCTGTACGACTGCTCGTTCTGCCAAACCTTTGTTGATATGCGGCCGTTGTTTTGCAAGGTAAGCGGCTGCCTGTTCGGGGGTAAATCCGTGGCGGTGGATCAGCCAGCAGAGGACCACCGTCGCACTGCGTCCTCGCCCCGCTTTGCAGTGCACATACACCTTTCCCCCTGCGTCTACATGTTTGTCGATGAAATTTACCCCTCTATGAATATTACCTAAACTGGGAGGCGTAAAATCAACCGTCGGTAGCCAAAGTTGTTCAATATCGAATTGTGCATAGGCCTTTATAGGACCATGATATTCGATACACATATTGATAACCCCGGTTACACCAACCGAGCGCAGGTGTGGAACATCCCGAGAAAAAGGTAGAGCACCTAGAAGAATGGGTTCCCCCTCCAGCAGATCCCACCACCGCCGAATTTGGAGGCAGCGGCCGAGCAGGAGGTTCCACGCGAGGGTGGGAAGAAAAAGCAGCCGAATGATTATACTGCGCACCGCGTAAGTCCAAAAAATCATCGGCGGCAATTCCATCTTATTATGAAATACCGCCGATGAGGGCGTTTAAGAAAAAGACTCCGGGCTAGGTTTTCCCTGCGGGAGCATTTGTTTAAGCGCTAGCCGATTTGAAATACTCCTTCGAACCTTCCCAGTCTGCCTTCATCGTCGCTCCACCTGGCTCCCATCCAGCAGGACAGACTTCGCCGTGTTCGGCCACATACTGAAATGCTTGTAGTACACGCAGTGTCTCATTCACAGAGCGGCCTACGGCCAGATTATTTACCGTAGCATGCTGGATAATCCCTTTGGGGTCGATAATAAACAGACCTCTTAAGGCAACACCACCAGCGGCTAACACGTTGTAACGCGTAGCTACTTGTTTGCTTAAATCAGAGGCAAGCGGATATTCGAGTCCTGCAATCCCACCCTCAGCTTGTGGTTTTTCTGTCCAAGCCAGATGTGTAAATTTACTATCGACGCTCACTCCCAACAGTTCGGTATTGAGACCCTTGAAGCGATCGACTGCTTTGGAAAATGCCAAAATTTCAGTGGGACAAACAAAGGTAAAATCGAGCGGATAAAAGAAAAGAACAAGCCATTTCCCTTCGTAATCCTTGAGACTGACTTGCTTAAAAGATCCGCTTTCGACGGCTTCCATTGAAAAATCAGGGGCCGCTTGACCTATAATCGACATTCTTTCCTCACTTTTAATTACTTGTGTATCGAGTGATATTTTTACCTGATTCGGGACCAGGGGAATGGATTTCGTTCGTCCTGGGGTCCATACCATTCAGCCTAGAAAATCATCCCGCATCGTCAACCCTCCCTGGTTGGTGTGAGTGATAAAACACCAACAAAAAAGAAACATTTATTTCCAAATGCTTGCGAACATAGCCCAAAACACTTTCTACCCATTGGTGTTCCTGATGACGACATTTCCTGCCCTCGCAATAGGCCAAAACGACGATGAACACAAAGTACCCGCATATCAACTTCCAGACCCACTAATTACCGAAAACAAGGATCCCGTCACGTCCGCCAAACAATGGACGGCGCAACGCCGGGACGAAATACTCGAACTCTTTCGAAAGGAAGTTTACGGTAGATTACCTGCGGAACACATTTTTACAAAATATCTTATTACAGAGGACTGGTCTGCGGCATTAGACGGAAAGGCAGTACGAAAACAGGTGACGATTCAGTTTGGCGAGGATCCATCCAGCCCTAAAATAAATCTTCTGATATATCGACCGGCGGAGCAGCGACACGCCGCACCCATTTTCCTCGCATTAAATTTCCTTGGCAATCAGACAATCCATCCGGATCCAGAAATTCATCTCTGTCAAAACTGGACAATCGGTGGAGAGAACGAAGGTATCATAGAGCATCAGGCAACAATTACTTCAAGAGGAAAAAAAGCAAGTCGCTGGCCGCTCGAGGAAATCATCCATCGCGGATATGCAGTGGCCACGGCTCATTGTGGAGACTTAGATCCCGATTTTGATGATGGGTTTAAAAATGGCGTACATGCATTATTTTCCAAGAAAAACCACCAACCGCGCTCCAAAGATGCCTGGGGAACGATTGCTGCGTGGAGTTGGGGCCTCAGTCGGATTATGGATTATCTCGAGCGCGACCCGA
>CAUZBD010000041.1:0-10454 GCA_963577795.1 Planctomycetota bacterium
ACCTTTTCCTCCTCATACGATTGTTCCTCTTCGTATTCATCCTCTTCGTATTCGTCTTCCTCCCACTCTTCGTCCTCATATTCATCCTCTTCCTCGTCGGCTTCTGCCTCTTCGGAGGAATTGAGTTCGCCTTCTGCTAACTCTTCTTTCTCTTCATCCCGGGCGACCTCTTCTTCAAAATCTTCGTCGTCACTCTCCTCGTATCCAGCTTCATCCTCTTCGCCGTCTTCCTCTTCATACTCCTCTTCGTCGTATTCTCCGTCCTCGTACTCTGCAACTTCTTCCTCGTCGTACTCTTCCTCTAACGTTTCACTTTCCACTTTGTCATCCTGTAACTCAGCATAAGTATCCTCATTATTAATATCAGCTTCTCCCACACTCGCTGTCGCCAATCGAACCGGATCTTCGTCCCTAGTTCGACTGGTTGCTGCTCCACTCATTGCGGCCCATTGGTCAGTTGTCACAAGTACTTCTCGAGCCTGCGATCCGTTGTACGGTCCGACAATTCCATCTTCGGCCATAAAGTCAACCAACCGCGCTGCCCGGCCATAGCCTATACCGAGACATCGTTGAAGGAGTGAAACGCTTCCTCGACCTTCACCGATTACAACATCGACCGCTGAATCATAAAGGGCATCTCGATTTTTGTTTGCCGAGGTCGTCGCCTCTTCTGCGTTGACAGGTTTTAGCTGCACAAGTTCTCGCACAAATTGCGGATTGTTTGTTGCCACGCTGTCGACAACTCTTGTAATCTCATCATCGGAGAGAAAAGTTCCTTGGCCCCGAAGAAGCGTGCTGGTGCCCGGCGAGAGAAAGAGCATATCGCCATTCCCTAGGAGCTTATCAGCGCCCATTTCATCGAGAACTACGCGGCTATCCGTTCGGCTCGCAACCTGAAAAGCGATACGAGCCGGGAGATTGGATTTGATCAAACCGGTAATAACATCTACGGTGGGTTTTTGTGTTGCGAGTACGAGGTGAATACCGACCGCTCGGCTTTTCTGTGCTAAGCGAATAATATGCCCCTCTACCTCCTTCGCAGACGTCATCATTAAATCTGCCATTTCATCGACAATAATTACTACGTATGGCAGATGGCGGGGAATGTTTTTTCTCTCCTCGTCCGTTTCCGGTTGGATTCGATCAAGAAGTTCTTGTTCGCCGAGTTGATTATAGGAACTGACATGTCGCACACCCGCCTTTGCAAGAAGTGTGTAACGTTCCTCCATCTTATCGACAGCCCAGGCGAGAATTGCCTCAGCTTTTTTCATGTCGGTGACCACAGGATGCATTAAGTGTGGCAATTTTTTATAAGGACTTAATTCCACCATCTTTGGGTCGATCATCAACATTTTCACCTCGTCGGGGCGACGTGTCATGACCATTGATGTGATAATAGAATTGAGACAGACACTTTTTCCGGTGCCTGTACGTCCGGCAATAAGTAGATGCGGTAGTGTGGCTAAGTCTATAGTGGTCGATTTTCCTGAAACATCTTTTCCAAGGAAGACGGGGATCTTCATCTTCTGCCACTTGTTGTGATCTTCCTCCATAACCTCCCGCAGTCGCACCATCGATCGAGTGGTATTAGGAATTTCAATGCCGACTGTATTTTTTCCAGGAATAGGGGCCACAATCCGAACACTGGGAACCCGCAACGCAATGGCTAAATCGTCTGCCAAATTGGTGATTTTTGCTAGGCGCAAACCAGCTTCCAATTCCACCTCATACTGGGCGATGACTGGGCCCGTTTCAATTTCAACGACGCGGACATTGAATCCGAAATCAGCAAATGTCTTTTCGAGGATTTTTGCTTTACGGCGGACTTCTTTCTCGTGATTGTCATACTCCATTTGATCCGAGGGTATCAGTAAATCGACGCCAGGCAATTGATAATTTTCAAGACTGCTTTCTTGGCTGGCTGCTTCCAGTGATTCAATCATCACCTCACGCTCGTTGGGCGTGGCGGGTTTCTTTATTCGCAGCGCAGTGGCAAGGCGTCGCTTGCGGTGGCTTCTCCGCGGTAAACGAGGAGGAGGAATTTCTTCCACTTCTTCTTCCTCAAGCTCTGATTCCTCATCAGGATCCTCCTCTTCATACTCCTCCTCTTCCTTATGTTCGTCTTCTTCTGGCTTGCATCCCGTTTTCTTTCGACCACGGATACGTACACTTACGGCCGGTTCGTCTTCCTCATCTTCATCGTCTTCGTACTCCTCCTCTTCTGTCGCCGACGAACGTTCTTTCTTTTTTGTCGACATCACGGGGGAAACTCCGTGCAGTGCGTATCGGGTCGCTCGAGAAATTTGGGCAACTCCAGAAAAAGCTGCGCGAAACACAATGTAGTCGGTGCACATAACCAGCCCCGCAAGAAACACACTCACGGCCAGAATATAGGCGCCTACGGCAGCAAAATGCATTAAGAGCAATTCGCTACCCACCGCGCCCAATAAACCTCCGGCACCTAACTCTGGGCCAGTCCAGAGCGGCGGAAGAAGATGTGTCATTGCCATACTGATGAGCGTCGTCAGCCCAACTAGAGAGATAAACCAACCTAAAAAACGAATCGAATGCTGATTGATGACTTTTCGCCGAAGGAGAAAGATGTCTAAAGCGGCGAGGGAAATCAGTAGATAATAGGATCCCCAACCTGAAAATCGAAGGAGGAGGTCAGCGATCCAAGCTCCAGCGAGTCCACATAAATTTCCTGTCTCACCATGAAATGGATAGACAAGTGCACCTGCTGAATTACTCAAAGACGGGTCAGATCGTTTGTACGAAACGACTGCCAGAGATAAAAAAATAACGGTTGCTAAAAGACCCAGTGCAAAAAGGTCTTGTTTAATATTGCGATTTTCAAACATGGACGCGGGTGCCAGTAAATTCAAACTGCAGCCGCTGACGCGGCCCTAATGACCAGGGGCGCGTCCATGCCCAACCGTTTTCCAAATTATTTATTCAGCGTTACGACGTCACTTTTCAATCCATCTCGAACTCCCGAGCGATAAATTCATTGCTGCAATCGCTGGGGAGCAGATGCCGAACGCTCACCGGGGGAAGTTTAGCACCGGTACGCTAGGAGGCTATTTTTTTTAGCCTTTGTTAGACGAGAAGAGTGAGAAATCGGCGGATAAGGTGGGGGTTATGCCGATTTGATAAATTTTCCGGCAGCTGAAGTTAAAGTTTACCACTTACATCCATCGTAAAGTTTGTGGGTAAAAACACCTTATGAGGAATCCACTCGAAAGGCCCTTCGCGGCGAAGAATGGCGACCAGGTTGCTATCGCAGAATGCGGCGACCTGATCTGTGTGCGAAGATGAAGTTTGGCAGCGTTTCATCGATATTTTTCGGCCATGAGAAACTGCTTGAGCTTGGTCTCTGGAAAGGTCCAGGTGATAAAGATGGGCAACGCCAAGATGGGGCGGTAGAAGATTATCCGGAATCAGTTCTTCTTGAAGAATACTAAGTGAGGTGGATTTTGTAATTGTAAATTTGCCTACCGCAGTACGGCAAAGGGCGGACATCACTGCCGAAGTGCCTAATTTTTTAGCTAAATCTCGGCCAATCGACCGAATATAGGTTCCTCTGCTGCACTCCACCTCTAATTCTAGTTCCGGATAGTTGTATTGAACTAATTTGATCGAATGGATCGTGACTTCACGTGAATCAAGTTCAACGTGTTTTCCGCTTCGGGCTATGTCATACGCTCGACGCCCTTGAATTTTTATTGCTGAATATTGGGGGGGGCGTTGTAATATTGTGCCCTTAAATTGTTGCAAACATTTACAGACCGCAGTTTGTGAAGGTATTGGTGCGTTGTCGACGACCGTGACTTGGCCCTCAATGTCATCGGTCACACTAGATTGCCCCAGGAGGAAGGTGGCACAGTATGTTTTGGCCATCTGTTGCACGTACTCTAATAAGCGCGTCGCCGACCCCACACCGAGCACCAATACTCCTGTCGCGATCGGATCGAGTGTCCCGGAATGGCCCACTTTAAAGGGCCTGGCGAGACGCTCAACTTTATTAACGACAGCCCGCGAAGTGATACCACTTGGTTTGTTAATATTTAATAAGCCGAACATCTTTGCCTATTGAAGCTTAGTCCTTTGTCGAATTTTTGATTTATCTTGCATTCCAGTGGATATCAAAACTATAAATGGATCGCACTTTTTCTGGTGGCGCGGCCCGCAAATTTTTCAGTCGCACGAGAAGATCTCCTGCGTTTTTTACTCCCAGCGAAGCAAGGCGGTTGATTTTGTAATTTAAAACGTCCTGCATGGTTGAAAAATCACCTTGGGCATGTCCCAGGGGATACATAATGAGGTCACTATCAACCTGGCCGACATCTGAATGATGCATGCGAAGCAATGTGGGAATGCCCTGTGGATATTTATTATCGTAGGGTGTACCTCCATGAATAACTTTAATTTGTTGCATTAACTTCCGTATTGTTTTGTTGCAAATATTTTCTGGAGTATAGTCGCATGGAAGCAACATCAGTTCTTTCCAGCCTATCAATTGTGTGCGATAGGCTTTTTCCAGTATGGCCGCGACGATAAAAAGCATGGAATGATCCGCAGTTTGTCGTGTTTGGGGATCCCTTTTAGCTGGATCGCAAATGATACTGTAGGCCGGTTCATAAATAGTGATTTCTATCTGATCGGGAAATTTTCCACTTGCAAGCATTTGAGGATATTTTTGCAGTAAATCGATAACCGCCTGAATGGCCCCGGAGGATTGGTGCTCGTAGAGACCGAGTTTGAAGTGCATTCCCAAAATTGCGAAATCATCGCCACCGCTTGTTAAAGTGAGATCAAACGGACTTTCTTCTGAAGAGGCTGGGGGTTCCGCGAGACAAAAAATAGCCTGGCGATTTCGAAAAATATCAGCCGGACCGATGAAACCATTCATGGCTCTCTGCATGGAAAGGATTGCCATTTCAGCTGTCAAGGCCGCACTTGCTCCTTTGGAGTCTGATAATTGTGTTCCAGAACGAATGGCTCTATATGGAATATAGTGTGCAATTAAGAGTCCCAGCGCCGATTCTATCTGTTCGGGTGTGGCACCAACCATTGCTCCATAGACCACCGTTGAGGCAATGGCTCCATGAAGCACATGATCAATTTTATGATCCTTAAGGCTGAAGACCTCTGCAAACCGTCCTCGAATTTCATCGAGCAGGATCATGCCCAGAGTCGTCTGATAACCGTTAAGTGCTTTCGATTGTGCTGCAGCAATAGGAACTGGGTAAAAGTCATTGTGTCCAAACTCGCCAGCGGTGGCATTCTGCGCCGGATTAAATCCGAAATTTGTTCCATTGGCATCCCACTCTCTTACCGCTGCACAATTCGCCAAAACAGCTTTTTCTGGTGTAATTTCAAGAGACGACCCGAAGCAAAAAGCACCTGATCCTGAATCTTCAACCGGATGGCGGAGCGCCTCGTTTCGAAGAACTGTCGGAGCATTGGTTTCTAAGGCAAGAGCCGAAGCGGCACAACAAACGCTATCAATATGAAAGAGTTCGAGTCGTTCAAATACCTGTTCACTTGGCAATGGGAATTTTTTCGCCATAAAATCAATGGCAAATTGACCTAGTCCCCTCGCTTGATTGGAAGTGCGGCAGAGTGTGACCGATGGTGATTCCATCAATAGGCCTTTGATTCACTCAACAGAAGCGGGGCAATCTGGAGTGTCCGTAAAAGGTTTTAATCGGCTAAAAAGTGGATTGGAAGCATATCTCACGCACAACAAGCGGAATAGGGCGCCATTTGCAGCAGGAGGCGTCGAAGTGTTAGGATTTTAGCATGGAATTACTACAGTTGGGCCCATATCGTATTGAAAAACAGATTGGCAGAGGCGGCATGGGGACCGTCTATGCAGCAATCAATGAGACAACCCGTGAGAAAGTAGCGGTTAAAGTCCTCGCGCCGCTTCTGGCCAACCAAGAGGGTTTTCGTGATCGGTTCGCGGCTGAAATTGAAGCCCTTCAGGAACTGGAGCATCCAAATATCGTTAAGCTCTTCGGTTCCGGCCAACACTCTGGTTTTCTCTACTATGCAATGGAATTGGTGGATGGCTGTAGCCTCGAAGATGAACTGTTCAGGCGGCGAAGGTTTCAGTGGCAGGAAGTATGTAGAATCGGGATCGATCTATGTCGGGCGCTAAAGCTCGCACACGACCACGGTGTCATCCATCGAGATATTAAACCGGCGAATTTATTGTGGTCGAAAGACGAGCAAGTGAAATTGAGCGACTTTGGGATCGCTCGTCTTTTTGGCAACACCGGCTTTACTAGTGAGGGTGGGGTGCTTGGAACAGCCGAATATATGGCGCCGGAACAGGCAGAGGGAAATCGGATCACCCACCACTGCGATCTCTACAGCCTTGGTGGTGTGCTCTATACCTTGCTCGCCGGGCGGCCACCGTTTCAAAGTAAATCGATGTTGAAACTTCTACAGATGCAGCGCTTTTCCCAACCGGAGAGCGTTTGCAAATATGCGCCAGACACACCTCCTGAGTTCGACCAGATTATTCTACAGCTACTGGAAAAGGAGCCTGAGAAACGGTTTCCCAACGCTCTTTTGGTGGCACGGCGAATGGAAGCGATGCAACGCGCCTTGTCGTTAAAAAGTGAAAACGAACAGGCATCATCCCCACAGGCCAATATGACCTCTGGATTTGAAATCCATCCCTACGATGCCGCTAACCCGGATGATGAAATCGGGGCGACAATCGATATCGTTGCCATAAATCCATCCCCGGATGATTGGGCGGATGGGAAGAATGTGTCTGCGGGTGATTTAACCACCGAAAAAAAAGATCCGTCGATTGCTGAGGATCATTTTACGACCATCGAGGAAGCGCGGAGAGAACGGACAGGACGCGTTGGGCATCCGTTTATCTCAGCACCAACATGGTTTTTAGTGGCTGCCTTATTACTAACCGCATTGATTGGTTGGTATTTCCTCCAACCTCCATCGGCAGAGGCACTTTATCAACGAATAAAAATAGCCGCGAAACACGATCGTTTGGTCGACACCAAAGAGGATGTCCAACAGTTCCTTCAATACTATCCCCAAAATCCTCAAGCTCCGGCGGTTGCTCGATACCAGAGTGCCATTGAAGCCATTCAACTTAAAGGAAGAGCGGTCCTGCAGGCTCGATTGCTGAATAAAAGATTTCGTGATTCACCCATCGGCGCTGAATATTTAGTAGCGATTGAATCATCTTCTTCCGACCCAGAGACCGCCGCCACGCATCTACGGGCTTTGGTTACTCTTTACAAACCCCTCATGAATCGCGAATTGATCGGGCCATTTGTGCGTGCAGCGGAGAATCAACTGCCTTTTATTGAAGAGCAAGCAAAAAAGAGAGTGGCGACTGAGAAGAAACTGCTTACGGAACGCTTGAGTACAGCTCGTGACTTTCTTGAAGAAAAACCTCAACAAGCAAAAAGTATTTGTGAGGCAATCTGTGTTCTTTATCGAAATAAATCATGGGCCGATTCGCTTGTCCAGCAGGCAAAACAACTGCTTAAGAAAATACGTGAACAAGAGGCGCAGTAAGTTATTTCATCATCGAGATGAGACGGTTCCCTGTTGGGTGGCATATGATCTCAAAATCTGCGAAACGATATTGATTGTCTTATCGTCCCGTAAGATATCTGTATGGACTGCGTCGACATAAAATGTCTTGGATGACGGGGGCGTCGTGGCGCTGTGAATAGTAACCACGCCGTCTGAGGAACCCATTCTCGAACAACACGATCCTCCAGTTCCGGCAATCGCATAACTTTGTACCCAGGGTGCTAAGGGTAGCTTTTGAATTGCCTGAAGAAGTTCGTTGTCGGGATTCATGAGGTCAATGCTTGTCGGACTACGTTGCTGCATGGTAGGAGAAAAAATATCAGGATTTTTTTCGATCAAAGCCCGGTGGATCGTTGTTTGAGCAGGTGCATATTTCACCATTTTTGATGCTACTTTTCCTACGGGACGTTTTGCCCAAGGAGAACCCTCGTTAGGGGTGGCAATAAAAATCGCCGTTTTTATATGAGGCGAAGGCGTAAAGAAAAACTGTTCGGCGAGTTGGTGATGTTCTTCTGCTGCAGCGATGATTTGATCAAGGGGTACACGGGCGACACTGTTCCATAAAATAGTACCGCTATCGGTTACTTGGAGCTTTGCCACGAGTCCGCCGAGGCTGTGGCCAATGATAACTGTTTTCTGGAGGGCGTCGTCGTGGCCCTGGGCATTGCATTCAGCAATGAGAGATTCTAGTTGTTTGCGTAGTCTGGCGGCAGATAAAAAGAAATTGCCACCTGTGGGATAACGAAATACCCAGATTTGATATTGTGCGTTGAGATCGGGATGAGAACGTAGTTGATTTGCCATCTCAAGATATGTCTGAGGATCAGAAAAAAGCCCGTGGACAAAAAGGAGTGGGATTTTTCCAGGTTGGTATGGTTCAAGCATACGCAAACCTGCCAAGCTGAGATCTGTTTCTGGCCGCACAAACTCTTCAGTTGGGTTCCAGTCTGTTTGTTGTCCTAAGGCCGCCAGAGGCGCTGTTATATCTGCAGCTAAACGGTAAGACGTGTCTCCATACTGAACACGCGCCACCTTCAGTGGGTTGTAAAGAATGAGTCCTGTTTGGTTCGATGTTGGTGATTGACTTATCTCTGTAAAACTTGTCCACGGCTGTAAGTTCGGAAAAAGAATGGCCGTCGCCGCAAATGGGGACTGCTTGAAAAAATAAGCGTTTGTTGGAGGAAAATGACAATCGTTTTTACGGATTGCAACAAGTGGAATGCCTAAACCGCATCCCCTATATTGGTGCAATATATTTTTGTTGTGATAGCAACCAACTGGAATAAGCTCGTTAAAACTATCGTTCGACCAAGCAAATTCATTAAACTGAATAGGCACCCATTCCATGCCGCTGGGGGTTTGCACCAAAAGACCTTTTTGCAAGTTCAGCCGCCCCGAGGCTTGGCCGGCTGAAATAAGCCTGGCGAGGCTCGAGTGATAAATGTCCCAAGCTCGATAGTTTTCGTTATCGAGTTGGACATAACTGTGATAATGGGAAAGGAAAATCCAACTTCGTACCAAGGCCTCGTAATAAGCATCAACGGCTTGTTGTGGTGAGCGACTTGCACAGGCGAACGTATAAGCGGCCTCGACGGATTCAAGTAATGTGACGGAAGGTTCCTTATCGATAGGTGAATAATCTTCTGTTGAAAATATTTTTGCGATGTCTGTTAATTCACAGGATCGATGGGCGGCGCTTGCCGTGATCGGAGGGTCCCACGATTTTTTGTTGTGGCAGAAACGACACGCGGGGAAGCTGAGCGCAGTTAGGAGGAACAAGCAGACGAGGAGCAGTCTTTTAAGACGGCCAAGATGCGACAATGTAAGATGTTTCATGAAATCCCCTATAAATTCATCGAACAGGGGAGGCCCCAGCTTGCTCTACAGAAGAATCTTGCTGATCATTTGGTTTGATACAAATATGTGCAACCGTTCGAAATTGCGATTTGTAGGTACTTCCTCGCTCGCAAACCTGCGGGGGTTTCCGATTGTAGCGCAAATCCGGCCGTAGAGAGGGCCATTTACAGTTAAGGTCCATAGGTTGATTCCTAAAACAGTCAAGGGGTGGAGTCTCGATGCAAGAAGAGGGGGTTTATCTCTGCGAAGGGTGTGGTGAGGAAATCGTCATCCCTTTAGACATCGCTGCTGGTCATCGCCAGGAGTATGTAGAAGATTGTCCGGTTTGTTGTAGACCCAATATGCTTCACATTACTTGGCATCGTGGGATGGCAGAAATTCGCGCACATCCTGAATGACATATCATCAAGATATCGTTTAGGGATCCTTTTGAACGAATGAGATCCTCCGTAAAATGGAGTTTGTTCATTTGTCTTTCTGCACATGCAATATTCTGGTGGCCCATCATGCGTAATCAGACTGCCTGTTGCGTCGTTGGTTTAACTTTTGCTTTTCTTGTCGGCTGCGATGGTGGGAGAAAAGATAATTCCATCTCGACAAGACAAATAGTGCCTGAAGATACGGTGCCCATTACCACCAAAGCCGGAGATTGGCCATGGTGGCGAGGTCCCAATCACAATGGAATTGCAGAACCACAGACAGTTCCTCATCAATGGAGTGAAGAGAACAATATTCTTTGGAAAGTCGCTATTCCCGGAAAGGGACATGCGAGTCCCATTGTTGTTGAAGACCGGATTTTTCTGCCGACTGCAGATGATGAACAAAACATAATGTCGCTGCTATGTCTCGATCGGGGGACCGGGAAGCTGCTCTGGAAAAAACAAATTCATCGCGGCCCGTTTATGCATACGCATAAAAAGAATTCGCATGCGTCTGCCACACCTGCATGGGACGGCAATCTCGTTTTTGTTGTATTTATGATCGAGGATGGTATTTTTGTCACGGCACTG
>CAUZBD010000042.1:0-10112 GCA_963577795.1 Planctomycetota bacterium
GATGAACTGTACGATTACCTGCGTGGTCCGGCCCAAAACATGCAGGTTCTGGCGACGGCTTATTCGGCGAAAGAAAAAGGGGGCAGCGGTAATCATGTGCCAATGTTGATCACCATCCGCTACGGTGACGGGCGTATTTTTCACACGCCCATGGGACACGATGATGGTGCCATGCGCTGTACGGGATTTTCCACGGCACTGGTGCGGGGTGCTGAGTGGGCGGCAACGGGAGAGGTCACGCTTCGGCTCCCCGAGGATTTTCCACAGGCAGACACCGTCTCAAAACGGGGTGAAGACTAGGCGGCGAGAGTAATCCTAGATGGAGTTTTGAGGTTGTAGTCGAGTGAGCCCGGGATCGTCCATCCGAACCACTGGCATTGCGACGATCCGTTCCTGGTTTTACTGCACCCACATAATCTGTGTCATCGAAGGTAAAATCGAAGCCATTATTAATCGCGGGGATAGTCGGCGCTGCAACACTGGCGTCGGCATCAGTCAGTGCATAGGCATTATCAACAGTGACAAATCTTTCGCCAGAATTAATGGCTTCATTCGCTTCTCGCTTTTGGTAATAAGCGTCCTGGCACTCACCTAAAACGTTCACGAGAGTAACGTCAGAGGGGTAGACATCTGAACCATCGCCCTTGATATCAGCGTCGTCGATTCGAATACACCCGATGTCGAAATCGCGTACTGCCGTGTTGTAGATAGCGACGGTAAGGCCACTTCGCAGGCGCATGCCCGGCTGCTGACTCTCTGGCGATTCCGCGTTGTTGTTGACACCGCTACCCTGCACTAGAATGTTGGCCAATACCGCATCGGTTTCTGAGCTTCGCAGCTGACCCCCGCGTGCAGGGAAAAGCCATTGGCCTTGGCCACTCGCTCCAACCCGGGGTCAAGTCTGTCCAGGGGGCGGATGGTGCGAATCATGAAAGCCTTGCGTCCTTGCTGAGGACCGATGGCGACCCTTACGGGCCCCGGCCTGTCATCGAGATCGCTGATTCGCCCTCTTGAGCAGACATCATGCACGTCGAAGTGTGAAAAGGGCCTTTGAACTTCCTATCCGCAGGTTGGCACAGTCCATTATAAGATTGTGCGCTTCTGTGTGAAGATCATAGGCTCGTAGATAGTCGCCGTGTGATTCTACATCTAGCGCTAAAATCCAAAGCTGCTCAGCAATCAGGGCTCTTTCTTCAATCGTGTCCATGGCTTCTCTTCACACCATGAGGATGCAAACGCCCAGTTCAGCGATGACGCGTTAGCGGCATCGGCTAGAACTGGGTGTTAGCTGCAACTATTTAACAAGTTCGAAATCACCGGGCTTCCAGCTTTTATCAAACCATGGCTCGAGCGGCCCGTAGAGCCGCAGCAGCACGCTGTAACTCTTATCCGGCATGGTTTGTATCCAGTTTCCTTCATGACCTTTTGGCGCCTTTGGTCCAAACCACATGGTATAGGAGCCATCAGCGTTTGGTTTCACTGATGGGTTATTACTATCGAGGCCTGCAAGTTTTTGATCGGTCTCTAGCATTGAGCGGTGCTGGCCAGAGTAAACCATGAAAGACCAAAA
This sequence comes from Planctomycetota bacterium, assembly GCA_963577795.1. Taxonomy (GTDB): domain Bacteria; phylum Planctomycetota; class Planctomycetia; order Pirellulales; family UBA7805; genus UBA7805. The sequence goes on from CAUZBD010000042.1 coordinate 1,571, forward strand.
GTTGTTCGCAGGAATAGGGGCTGGCAGTGTTACCTTATATGTATTCCCACCATCAAGGTATTCGCCACTTGCATCCTTTGTGGCAAAACCATAGGCAGATCCAGATCCCACTTTCGGAGCAGCCATGGCCGGAGTAATGCCTGTCGCTACATAGTGAAAAAATATTCTGTCATCGAGCACGAGTTCACCGTTATTCATAAATTCTGAACTGCCGCCTACAAATGGTGAAGTCCATTTTCTGTCGGGATAGAAATAGACAGTCTCATTGCGTGGAGCATAGGACAGAGCCCGAGCAATCGTATTACCAACCGCCACGGCTTCGGTCAGTATGGTCTTCATGCGAGCATCTGGCTTAAAGGGCTGACCCTTCTTGATACCAATGGAAGCGAAAAGCCCGACTGTTTCCGGATTGAATGAATCGGCAGGCTCGTACTGAATAACAGCATTCAATTCTTCATAAAAGTCAAAGTCATTAGCATGCACAGTATTAAACTGCTTGCCTGATATATTTACAAAGCGCTGCTTCGGTGGATTTTCTACTTCAGAAAGTGGGTATATTCGAAATTTTGCTTTTACGCCCTTTACCGCATCCGCAACATTTCCGTCCTTAACGAAAGCACGCATCAGCATTAGATTGCGATAACTCGGCGTTTTTTCAATAAAATAGCCTTCCGGGATATCGCCTTTGTAATCGGGGTGAACAAACAGATATTTTCCGCCTTCACCTTTATCAGGTCCGGTCACACCAACATCCGTTACCCAGCGGAAGTATGCATCATCTACAGGACCGAGCACCCCTGGAGGAATTTCTACGACAAGAGGTCCATCTTTAACATCAATTTCGGCAAAGCCGTAAACAGTAGTTGAGTTCGGAGTTAAGAATAGCGAGCGCGCATCCATAAGGTCTTCGGTAATACCTAAATCACCTGGCGGTACACCTGCCTGTATGAGGCCTTCTAGAAGAGCATAGACTGAAGCTGCAGGGATACCTTTAAGGAAGGCTGTTGTCCCGCGAGACAAATCCAGGAAATCATAGGCCTTCTCGACAGTGGCGCTACTTGGCGCGCCATCGAAAAACTCCAAATCGCCGAGGAATTCTGTGTGGACTTTATCCGGCGTTTTAACCGAGTCAGGAACTTTGGCCGCGTACTTAGGTTCCTGCGCCCAAGTTGTAGCGGATATAAGCAGTAATGTGCCGAAAGCCACGGTTAGAAGTTGTTTTGTATATCTCATAAGTGAGTTCCTTATTTAATTCCTCTAAGTATGCATAGAGATAAAATTTTTGAGAAGCGCTAAAGGTTAAATCTGCGGAGCACGTGATGTTTCAAATGGGGCAACACGGCTAACGAACGAAAAAAGTGCAAAAAGCCGCGCTGTTCAGGCGCGGCGAGAGTAGCTGAAAAGGTTCTCAAGGCGTTGTCGTGCTCAAGGCGTTGTCGATGCAGAGAGCAATTCCTGCAGCGCAAACTGATGTTTGCCGAGTTTTCCGCCATAGTTTCCCGCACCGATTGCGACAACTCCCTCTCCGGTTGCGGCATGTAGCGCAGCGGCCATTGCACCGCCGACCGCACCTGGCCCGGTTCCATCGATAACGATTTCCAGCGCGTAGTTTGCCTCCTCAAGCAAGGCGGTTTCGGTACGACTGCGGATGGTCGGACAATAGGCATCTGCCGTGCTTGCCGGCAATTGCTTGTAAATCGAACCGACTTTGCTTCCGCTTCTTGCGACGCCACCAGGAAAGGGGGCAATCACGCCGGGGCTTTCGGCGACCGCATCGGTACCGCGGCGGGCGGCCGCCAGGGCAGATTCCAGGTCAACGGCCTGGAGGATAATGTTCCCCCCTGCCACTCCCCGACCAACACCCAGGCGATCTTCCACCAAAAACTCACCATCCATCACAGGAATCCGCCAATAACGGCGATCGAATATTTTCTTGCTTTTCTGAAAACCATCGCCGAAATAGCGGATATGTTTGCCAAGGGCTATTTTGTCTTCCTCGCCGTTGAGGCCGTCAAAGACAGCCGTTGTGGGGCACGTCATCACGCATTGACCGGTGCGATTGGGTACAGCTTTGGAGAGTGCTTTTGTAGAAAATCCAAAGACCAATACGCTGACTCCGCAGCGACCGTCGGGGGTCTGGGCAGGATCGAGATACGCTTCCACTCCCGTCTCTGCATCGCAGGCGATCACCGACGAACTGTAGCCCGTAAATTCGCGGATAGCGGCTTGCAGCCAATAATCGTCGTGCGCCGTGATGACCAACCGCACATACCGCATGTCGAAAGCTTCGGCAAACGTGTCGAGAATCTGTGTACCGCGGAGTTCCATAGGGGCCTATTTCGTAATCTTTTGATCGGCACTGGCATTTTGGAGAGAAACCATAATGACCGAGTTCGGCCAACAGGCAAAGGGGTCTTTCGTCTCTCATTAGGGTTCTTTTACAAACCCTGCGGGCTAAAATTCCAAGGAAACATTTTTGCCCAACGGTCAACGGTTGGTTGACCCCTTTTGGAGATCGGGCACAATACGAGTGTATTTTTATCGCCCGCAGATGGTTTGATGTTTCCTGGAGACGGAGAGAAAAAAAGTGAATAGTACCCGTCAGCGTATTCGCGTGGGACATAGCCCCGATCCCGATGATGCTTTTATGTTTTATGCCCTTGCGCGGGACAAAATAAAAACGGGCGACTATGATTTTCAGCACGAACTGGTCGATATCGAAACACTCAACCGCCGCGCGTTTTCCGGTGAGTTGGAATTAACGGCGGTCAGTTTGCACGGTTACGCACACCTCACAGATCTCTATATGCTCTGTCCTTGTGGTGCGAGTATGGGAGACCGTTATGGCCCCATGGTCGTTGCCCGCGAGGAAATGCGTATCGACGAACTTCGAGATAAAACGATTGCGGTCCCCGGCACGCTGACGACTGCCTATCTTGCGCTGCGTCTTTGTCTCGATAAAGACTTCGATCACGTCGTCGTTCCGTTTGATGAGATTCTTTCTTGCGTTGCTGAGGGGAGTTATCAGGGAAAGCGCGTCGATGCGGGTCTCATTATTCATGAGGGTCAATTGACGTATGCGGATCAAGATCTGCACATGCTCATCGATATGGGGCAGTGGTGGTATGAGCAGACGCAACTTCCCTTGCCACTCGGGGCCAATGCAATACGTAAAGATCTGGGCCGGGAAGTGATCGGTGATGTGAATCGATTGCTGAAGGAAAGTATTCAATACGGGCTCGATCATCGAAGCGACGCCCTCGAGTATGCCCTGCAATATGGGCGTGACCTGGATCGCGAGAAGGCGGATACTTTCGTGGGGATGTATGTCAATGACTGGACGCTTGATTTTGGAGAGCGGGGACGCGAGGCGGTGACCGTACTGCTGCATCGGGGGTATGAAGCGGGTGTGATTCCCCAAAAGATCGATCCTGAATTCGTCGAATGACCAACGACCCTAAGTTTGACACCGAAGACCATCCGCCTTTTGCGCCGAACGTTACTTCGGTTGAGAGGCCTGTCGATTCCCCACGTTTGGATTCGAAGAAAAAGCAGAGCCGATTCGGAACTAGTATGGCCGTCCTGCTTGCTCTGGCGGGTTTCGGACTGCTCGCCGTGTTGATCCTGGGATGCAGTGGCGGCAATCCGGCAATCTTAGTTCTCCTGTTGGCGATAGTCGGATTCCTCCTGCTCCATTACATCGTGTGGGGACGTTCGCTGAGTCGTTCCGATGTGCATACGGAAGATCATCCTTCTCCAGAATAAGCGCTGAGCTTGGCGGTTTTTTCTGCCTTGGCCTGCCAAACGGGGAGGAGGTGCATGAATGACGTAAGCGGTTGGTCGTGGTAGAATCGCAGGCTGGGTGCCGGGAACCCCAGACGTGGAAAAATGAGATGCATAGGACCGGGAGTGTCGCTGGTTTCACACGGGAATTATTTTGAAAGTTTGGTAGATGGATACGACGTGGCAACAAAATTTGGATCGGGCAATCGATGCACGGGGTGAGGAATTGATTGCCCTGCGGCGTCACCTTCATGCGTATCCGGAGCTCAGTGGCGAGGAATTTCAAACGACCGCGCTTTTGTTGGAGCGTTTGCAGTCCGCCGGATGCGTCTGCCGTGTTCCTGCAGAGAAACGCGGTGTGCTTGCAGATGTGGGCGATGAAAAAGGTCCCCGGATTGGACTGCGTGCCGACATCGATGCCCTGCAAATCCAAGATGCAAAAGATGTTTCCTACCGAAGCGTAAACGATGGCGTGATGCACGCATGCGGTCACGATGCGCACAGTGCGATTCTGTATGGCGCACTCTGCGGTCTACAGCAATTGCGGCAAGCTGACGGATTTCCCTGGCCCGTTTCGGTGCGCGGCATTTTTCAGCCGGCGGAAGAAACGGCGCAAGGTGCGCGGGAAATGGTCGCTTTTGGCGCATTGGAGGGTCTCGCCGCTGTTCTGGGCATTCATGTGGACCCGAAACGCGCGGCTGGCTCGATCGGCTTGCGGGATGGCGTGAGTACGGCCAATTGCGATGAAATCCGCGTTCATCTGCGGGGCGTGGGCGGCCATGCGGCTCGTCCCCATGAGTCGGTGGATCCGGTCAACGCAGTCGCGCAGCTTCTTCAGGCGATCTATCTACTCATTCCACGGACCACCGATAGCCAAGAGGCAGTGGTGGTCACATTCGGACGTATCGTTGGAGGAACCAATTCTAACGTGATTCCTGAATTGGTAGAACTGCGTGGTACGCTGCGAACCCTCTGTAAAAATGTGCGTGTCCAGACTAAAGAAAAACTGCATCGCATCTGTCACGGAGTGAGTGAGACGACGGGCGTTGAGATTAACTTAGATATCAAATCTGAAATTGATTCAGTTATTAACGATAAAACGCTCAATCAAATCCTGCGACGGTCGGCAATCGAACTGATAGGAGCGAAGAATATCGAAGATATTCGTCGATCGAGTATGGGGAGCGAGGATTTTTCGGTCTATCTGCGGGAAGTACCGGGGGCAATGTTTCGTTTAGGGACGGCAACGAACGAACAGCATGTACCCCTGCACTCATCGAACTTTGATATTGCGGAAGAGGTCATCATCGTGGCTGCAAAGATTCTTGCCCGAAGCGCTGTGTTCTGGTCTGATCCTAGTAGAATTGACGATTGTTCGTCTGTGACGGAGGAGATAACCCCATGAGCAAAATTGAATTCCGCGGAAACGATTCACACACCATTGGCGTCGAGGTCGAACTCGGTCTGGTAGATGAAAAAACGATGGGGCTAAGTAGTTCGCTGGGCGCTCTGATGGCGAATCTCGATTCAACAGACGAAGGCGGTCAGATCAAACCCGAATTGATGCAGAGCGTTTTGGAAGTGAATACCGATGTCTGTCATACGGTGTCCGATGCAGAGGAGTCACTCAAAAAGCAGATCGCAGTGGTCGAGGCAGTTACCGATCGGATGGGCTTGCGATTGTGGTGGGGTGGGACCCATCCTTTTTCCAGGTGGGACGAACAGAAAGTGACTGAAGATGAACGTTACCTTCGGTTGATCGACCTCTTGCAAGACATGGCGCGAAGGCTGGTTACCTTCGGTCTACACGTCCATGTCGGTGTCGATACTGGCGACAAAGCAGTCATGGTTTGTGATCGGATTATGCAACACCTGCCCACAATTCTTGCACTCAGTTGCAGTAGTCCTTTTTGGGAACAGCGTGATACGGGCCTGGCTTCCTATCGCTCGAAGATTATGGAGGGTTTGCCGACAGCAGGGCTGCCGACGCTCATGCGCAACTGGAGTGAGTATGTATGGCTTGTGAACCATATGGTGGATACCGGATTCATCAACAGCATCCGGGAAATCTGGTGGGACGTCCGTCCTCACCATAACTTTGGTACGGTCGAGGTGCGTGTCTGTGATATGCCGGGCAATTTGCAGGACACATTGTCGATTACGGCACTCATACAGTGCCTGGTAAAAGCACTATCCGACGATATTGATCAGGGTGCCTACCAGCACGACTGTCATCCGATGATGGTCCTGCAGAATAAATGGCGATCGTGTCGATATGGACTCAACGCCAAACTGGTCGACACCTACACCTACGAGGCATTCTCGGCCAAGGAACGGGTCGGGCAACTTGTGAGGCGACTGCGGCCCGAAGCGGAAGCCCTCGGCTGCAAGGACTATCTCGAATCGTGCCTCGACATTGCCTCGCGACCGAGTTGGTCTGAAAGGCAGCGAAGCATCTACGAACAAACGCAGGATTCGACCGAGATTGTCCGGACCCTGACCGAACTCTCCAGAATCCAGGCCCGCAATTGCTCGTCGATCTCATGAGCGGAGCGAGGGGCTCCCTGGAGGACGATCGAGAGTAAAAATAGGAAGTTTAGGCAAAGTTTTTCGGCAGTAACGATTTTTAGGGATATTCCGGTTCTAACGGTTCGATATCAGAGTGTGTGGTGGTTTTTGCGCCGCACGGTTTATCGCTTCCTTGTTGCTGGAAACCTTTGATGCGTTCTTGGTTCCACCGAAAAAATAGGCTGCTGTGCTTTGCCGTTCTCTGGCTCGCGGCCACGCATGCCACGAACCTCGTCTCTGGGGCCGAGACAGATTCGACACAGGCGATGGATTTGCTCGACGATTGGCCCCGGCAATGGATCGATGAGCGCCGCAGCGACACACAGCGGCAACCGGTTTATCAGCGCGTGCCTCCAGGCTTAATCGCCCCGGTGCCCGCTGTTGTTCTGGCCACCACCGAGTCCCAAAATCAGATTCAGCTGCAATCCTTCGAATCTTCTTCGGGCGCGTTGCAAACCGTCCCTCCCTGCGTTGCCACGATTCTGCTTCCGGTCGGGCCACCTGAGCCGTGGTGGGTTGATGTCGAATATTTGCACTGGTGGATCAAGGGGATGAAAAATACACCTCCCTTGGTGACAACGGGCGATGAGAGTCCCGGGCAGGACGGTCGCATTGGGGCGAGTTCGACGCGTGTGCTGTTTCCCACGACCTCACTTTTTCAGACTCCGGGGTCGGGAGGGAGGATTCGCTTCGGCCATTGGTGGAATCCGGAACACTCTGAAGGGATCGATGGCGATTTGTGGGGTTTGAATGGACCCCATGAGCGCTTTTCGATTTCTTCCAGCGGAGTGCCACTGCTCGCTCGTCCGTTTTTCGATACGAGTCCTTCGACACCCGGACAAAATGCGGAAGTCGTTGCCAACTCTGCCCGCGCGGGCGGGGTCACGGTCCTCGCAGAGAGTGATCTTTATGCGGCCGGGATCGGTTGGCGGTGGAATTTGGGCGTATTTCGACCGGCCCGGGCGAGGCCCTGTCGCTCGGTGCCCGCGACATTCTGCTTTCTTCCCCGTGGAGATATCCGACTCGATTTTACTTGCGGATACCGTTACGCCCGACTCGATGAACAGCTTTCTGTGCTTGAGAATGTCACCGTTACGGGGACGGGGCGGTTTGATGTCGAGGACCACTTCCGCACAACCAACGATTTTAACGGTGCGGAAATCGGTTTACATTACATGCATCATCACTGTCGTTGGTCCTTCGATCTGCGACCGCAATTAGCATTTGGTAATGTCCATCAGCGGACCCAGATCAAAGGAGGTACGGTTTTCACGCCAACCGGCAGTACGCCCATCTCGGAAACCGGCGGGCTGTTGGCCCTGGAAGGCACCAATATTGGCACCACCACCCGCGACCAGTTTTCGATTCTGCCGCAGGTCGATGCCCGACTCGGATATCGGCTTACGGATCGTCTTGCATTTACAGTGGGCTATTCGTTTCTATATTGGATGCGGGTGGCCCGTCCGGGGGAACAGATTGATTTCAACGTGAATTCAGAGTTCTTTCCAGCCAGCAATCCCTTTCCCACAACACCGACTGGAACCGGTCCCCGCGATCCGAGACCGCGTAACGCCGACGCCGCTTTCTGGGCCCAGGGTTTGAATTTGGGACTGGAGTATCGTTTCTAATTGCCGCTGGCTGTGTCGGGCAATAATTATTTCGAATGCCCGCTATCGGCCGGTTCGATTAAAAGCCAACCGGGAATCCGCTGTACCTGGCCGTTGCGATCGACGCACGCGAGGGTGCTGGCTGCTTTGGCGATCAGAACTTCGTCATGGAAGAGTTCGTACTCGTGATCGATACGAACAAGTGTTACCCGCATCGTCCGCGTTTTGAGCTTTAAAAGATCGTCGTAGCTGGCACCCCGGTGGTACTGGACAGCGATTTTTGTGACGACCAGAAACAGACCCGATGCTTCAAATTCCCGGTAGGTTTGCCCGAGTGCGCGGAGTTGCTCGGTTCGCCCTATTTCGAAGTAGTTCAGGTAATTTGCATGGTGTAATCGACCCATGGCGTCGGTCTCGCTGTACCTTACACGAATTTCAGTCTCGTGCTCATTGATCATGATGTGACTCGGCTTTGTTGACGCTGGTCGGCGGATTCTTTATAGTGACCGTCCGAGCGGCGAGTTCGGAGGGATCCAGTTCCAAATCCGCTAACAGCTTAGTCGAATCTATGAGCACTGGAGAAG
>CAUZBD010000043.1:0-9875 GCA_963577795.1 Planctomycetota bacterium
ATTCTTAGTGATGCGGGCAAAAAAAAATCAGCAGAATAGCTGAATGAAACGACTATAATAAAATTGGCGGAGAGGGGGGGATTCCCCTTGAGCGAACCGATTGTGATCGTCGTAAGTGACGCAAGTTGCGTATGTTGTGAGTATTTCGTGGTTCGAGCTCGAAAAGCCCACACCGTCCGAAATCGGTATTTACGGTATTTGCAATCCCAAAGTGATAACAATCTGTCACGCAAATCTCCTTAGGTCAAGTGCCAGTGTTAGGGGTCGCCGACGCATGAACATTATGTACCACCTGATCCATCGGATTTTGAAAGCTGTTTTAGGATTCCCAGCGCTTCCTTCCTTTCACTCTCATCCAAATCTCTCGCCCGCTTTATTCGCCCGCGCAATGAGTTTTCTTTTTGGTGGTGGTGGTTGCCCTCCTCGTCGACAAGTTTGGGAAAAACATCTTCGTTCAAGGTTGCCCCACTCTTGTCATATGCAGCGCGGAGCACCTTAAGAATCGTCCCGTCCGACACCTGACGTGAGCCGTTCTTGGGGCCCGGTTTGTTGCGCTCAGTCACAGATGGCGTGGCCACGATCGTTGTTGTGTCCTCACATGAATTGGGGTCAAGGCTGCTCGCTAAGTTACGCCGGTCGACCCAGCTCCGCGTAGACGCGGGCTTCGTACAGATGGTCCTCGACTGTCCAATCCCGGCGCATGCCGAAAAAGTGATTATAGAAAACCGGCGGCGGACTGTTGTCGCGGCGGATGTTCTCGGTGATGTGTCGCCGCAGGGCGTTGCTTCCATCTACCGCGTCGCCACGGAAAAACCCGAGGCAGGCCCGAGGTATGGGCACGGACTGTCCGGGGTTCAACGTAAAATCTGTACCGGCGATTCGGAACACCAGGGGGACATGCCGTTTGCCACCGACCACCTCGGAGCGGACATCGAGCGTCCAGTTGCACGGCCACTCGAGAGCGGCAAACAGGCCACCCGACTCATCCGCGTCGGTGACAACGATGTACGGCATCTCGCTGTATGTGGAGCGTCCGTCGTAGTGGCCACCGAACATGGAATACACGCCATCCGTCTCAGTGACCCGATAGGCTCGCGGCGGGTATTCGGCATCGAAGGGACGGCCGCCGTAGACCGTCGTCATGCGTGGCAACTGGCCCAGCGGCAAGTCCAGTGGGATCGACAGCGGATACGGTCCCGTGAGATGGCGGATCGCCTTTTTTCCGCGGTTCGTCAGCCGGCCGTTGAGTTCGACGGAATTAGTGTGCGGATACCACACGTACACATCGTTGCGACCAGTCCACTCCCGGCGTGGCGCCACGTAACGGTGTGGGTGACGCGGTCGAGAGATTTCTCTTTGTGATGAGCGGTACAGGTGAGATCCGCGGCGAAACTTGAAATGCCTTCCGCGTCCAGATCGAATCCGGGCATCGGCCGCAGGCATTTGAGAAGTGGGTTCTTGCGGTCATCAAAGAGTTGTTTAGGCGTGAAGCGCATGGCATCTGAGCTGTGTGGCGTTGCTCCCAAGATAGCACGCGGCGATTGAAACTCTTAATCCGGCCTCTCAATCTTTCCTTTTAACCCGCTTCCCGGAGACCCTGAAATGACTCAGCTCAATCTTCTGCAAGTACCCTGGCAACAGAATGGAACTCCCCTGGCATCAGGATGCCCAGTTCTGGCCGCTCTACCCGCACCGGGCCGTGACCGTGTGGCTGGCGATCTTCGATAGGGACGAACAGAACGGCGCGATGCGCGTCGAGAATCGAGTCACAAAGCATTGTTTTCCAAGATGTAACATTGCATTTCCGAGACGGTCAATTATTAGGTGTTATTGCACGTACGTCGCCAACTGATGTAGAGAATTCAATTATCCCTCGATGGCATGTCATGGTTTCTGTTGCGGCATCGGTGTGACATTGCACTGACTGTATCCCGTCGAAGAATTTCATGCGGCAGGTATTTCCGCGGAGCGATGTGATAACGGCCTGCTGAAGTGTTCCATTGCGCCATTGAATGCTGGCTTCAAATCCACCGCGGCATCTTATACCCTTTACGTCGCCGTCGGGCCACTCGGTCGGCAATGCGGGCAGGATTCGTATTAAGCCGCGTCTGTCTTGGATAATCATTTCGGTCATTGAGGCCATGACACCGAAGCTGGCTTCGATCTGGAATACACGCCTTTCTCCAAACCAGCGTAATCTGCTTTCAGGTCGCCAATCACAAAGACATAACATGAGGTTACCCATCGCATGATTGGCAACCATATCATTAAGCTTGTCCAAAGCCTCAGCCGACCTATAGAGCCTGGCATATACTTGCGCATCTAAAGCCAGATCAAGTGAGCAGCTTCCCTCGCCGCCGTGAGAGAGCCTCGCATCCAATGCCTTAACAACTGCATCTGCGTAGTCAGGGGTGTCTTCAGTCGTGATTCTCTGCCCCGGGCAAATCCCGACGAGATGCGACCTGTGACGATGGCCGGGGTCGATGGTCTGGCAATCCTCGTCAAGCCACTCCAATAACCTTCCCCCCTCATTGATGGTCGGCATGGGAAGTTTGTGGAGAATGTTCATCCACAGTTCTCGTTTGCCTGCGTCAACGTCAAGGCGGGTTGAGGCAGCCACAAGGTTCGCAAACAGTTCCCGCAATAATTCAATATCGAAAGTCGACATCACCGAGAGGATCGTACCGATACCTCTACCCGATGGAATATTCTCCGGCGAACCGCTCGGGGCGGTTACAAACCGTCCCTGCGAATCCTCACGGAGAAATCCTTCATAGAATTCCCCGATGGCAAGAACGATGGGATATATCCTTTCACGCAGTTGAACCAGATCGGGCTGGTATTCCCAGACCTGCCACAAGCTCTGGGCAAGCCATGCGTTTGCTCCCGTCGCCAGCATCAAGAGATCATCAAAGTTGCCAAGGTTTTCAGCGTCGCAAACACAGGTATAAAGAGCGCCCTGTAAGCCACACATATCCTCTGCGGCATGCCGTGCCTGTGGCAGCAGACGCCATGCCCAATCAACGAGACTCTCTCCCGCTTCGCTGAGATTAACCATCCCAAGGCCCCAGTAACACATCTGCAAATTCAAGTCTAAATGAAAATCGCTATCCCATGCGGGCCTGGGGTCTTCGTTCCAAAGGCCTTGAAGGTTGATGGGCATTTTGGGCGCCTCATCCGGCCGAGCTGGTCGACCGGCGGCGATCCCCAAATAGCGTCCAAGATTAAACAACCGTTCAAAAACGGCGGGATCAGCGCGCTTGTTGGTTCTGGCATGTGCGACCAGGTCTGGCGTGGAAATGTCTTCTTTTGAAATTTCACCAAGACTGAAGCTCACCCGATTGTATAAACGGTGATAATCTTCAATATGGGCATCCTTTAACGTCTGATAGTCGTCACTGGCAAGTGTGTCGAGTGTGCGCCGACAACAATCCGCCGGGGACTGATCGGTGACTCGGTCAGTGGCCATGGCTATAAGAAGGGTAACCTCGTCGGCGGATTCAACTGTCGTCGAGATCCCGCAAGGTTCAGATGGATGCGAAAGCTCTCTGAATCCAAACGCAAAACCTTCATGTCTCTCAGCCGAGGGCCCCTGGGGCGGAAGATATTCCTCAAGACCCGCTTTCCTGTTTCCGCCGCTATTGATAACTCGTACCGCGGCCGCAAATGTCACGCCTTCGGTAAATTCTCCTTCAAGGACAAGTTCATTATCGTGGGCATGTCCCGAAACTGTACATTCATCGTCGAGCAACCTGTAAAGGCTGACCTCACTGTCTATACTTGAAGGCTGATTGGCGGACATGTTTACCGCAATCACGCGAGACGGCCAGGAGGCAAAGTATTCTCGGCGAAAATCAATGCCGCCGGCGCTATACGAAACCGCAACCAACGCGTTTGACAGGTCAAGTTCACGCCTGTAATCGCTTATTTCGGCATCCGTGTACTTGCCCGAATAGATCCCGACATCACCCACAGGGACGAACGGATTGACGTAAATGTCCTTTCCTTGCTCAATCACTCGCGGCCGCAACAACGCTATGGCCTGCTCCCATTTGTGCTCCAAACAAAGCGCCTGGTAGTCAGGAAATATCTTGTGGAAATGCCGATCCTTATACCTCCAATATCGTCGCCAAAGCCTGTCATGATTCAGGGCTATTCGTTCGGCATTCATCTTTCCAAGGATCATCGCCCCAAGCCGGCCATTACCTATAGGATAACCTTCTGCCCAAACATCAGGCTCGCTCCGTGACCATATTGAATTGCTGTACATCTACACTTCCCTGCCTTTCATGTAATCATCAACGAGGTCGGCTTCCTGGGGAGGTGCGAGAAGTTTCTTTTGCGCCTCGGTGAGGCCATCCATGGCGGGACCTCTGTGGTACCGGTTCCCCCATGACATCGCAGGATGGTTGTACTTGAAAAATATCGTTCGCCGCTCTTCGTCCGACGTCCATGGCAGAGATCCGTGGGTGAGCGCCTCCGTAAAGATGATGGCTGCACCCGCGGGCCCGACCACTCTCCTGACGACCTCGGACTGGTTCTCAGAAATATGTAGCCATTCCTCGGGCAAGGGTAAGTTCGCCTTGTGCGATCCCGGCACGCATGCGAAACCACCATCGCCCGGATTCACGTCTTTCAGGTTGTAGGCCACAACCGTCAGACCGTTATACATTCGACCATCCCGGAACTCGTAGAACTGCGACGGATGGTGAGGCGTGCCGCCCCCGTGCAGCATCGCGCCGATGGGACTCAGGCCCCTGCGAATGATATCAAGATAGGTGTGATCCAGGCGAAACTGCGGACCGATCGTCGCGTCAAAGTACGGCATGATCGGGGCGTGATCGATGAGATCGATCATGGGGCCGCCCCACGCCAGCAGGGAAGGAAACCGATGACTCTGAAAATGCGGGTCTTCAAGCTCACCGATCTTCTCGTCGAGCAAATCATTCAGTGATTTCACCGTTTCCGCATCGAGCGCGTTCTCGACGACGATATATCCGTTGAGATCGAAAAGGTATCGTTCAAGCGCATTCATGGCACAACAAGCTCCCAGTAACACATAACAGGCATTCAGAATCCGCGGGGCTTACCCAGGACGGCCTCATGGAAATGCTTCGGTGCGTTGTTCGTAATGGATTCAAACTGGGGATACCGAATCGCGTCAGGATCACTATCCTCCGGGCATACCAAATAGCTACATCCAGATTGGGTTGCGAAACCTAGAACATCATTGTCCGTTGTGTTAACCATACATGTCTGGCCATTGTCGGCTTGACGTATTTGAACGCCCCTATCTTTCCAGGGATTAACCAGGCGACATTCATTTCCAAGCTGGCTATGGATATGAATGAATTGTGCGTCGGCGTCTTTCTGTTTATATGATGAAATCAGAAATCCGCCTACAGCTCGCAATGTGAACCCGGATGACCATTCCAAGGGTGTAGCGGGGAACACTCGGATGACACCATCGTGGCTTTGCAGGAGCATCTCGTTTACAGTGACGGCCAGTATAGCAGATGGCTCCAGTCCGCACTGGACGAATGGCGCGGCAGGCGTGTCTCGTTGCTCGTCACCCATTGTGACGTTTGGGTAGCAAGTACGTTGGTCGTATACATAATCACGCTGGCATTGAACCACCGCATCTGGCAGTTTGTCGGCATAGCGGGATAGCGTGTGCCAGTGATCGAGATTAAAGAACAAGCCCTGCGGAAAATGTTGAAGTTGTCGAATAGACATCATGAGATCAGCTCTCGCTTCTTCGGCCATGCCCAGCCGCGCCTTTACGACAGCGATCGGGCTTATCGCAAGTTTGTTCCTGGGGTGAAGCTTCGCACGCCGTGCCAACGCATCATATAGGCGTGTTCCCTTATCGGCGATGCCGATATCTCCGGCGGGGAAGACCGGAGCGGTATTTCGACAAAACGTATATTCATCGTCGTCGTCCAGCTCCGCATCACCGCCTGGTTCAAATCCGTCGCTGCTAAAGCGAACCGGGTTGCCGCCTTCGTCGCAGGCGACGGCAGTAACTTCACCAACCCCGGGCATCTCAATCAAAGGATATTCCGCCAGGCGATCAAGTACATCTTCCCACTGCGCACGCTTGTCGCTGTCAACGTCGAGAATCTCGCTGGCCTGGATACACGCCCTGAACGAAGTTCGAATGGTCGCCAGGTCGGCTATCGTATTCTTGAAACGATCGCCTTGAGGACATTCATACGGTTGGGCGGGGAATACGTCGTAGCATTTGTGTTCGTCGTCCCATGTCAGATAGTGTAGGTAAAACGCCGCAGCCCTGGTCATAAAAGGATACGCCCTGTCGACAAGGAATTGTCCATCGCACGTGTATTGATAATACTGCCAGAACAACGCTGCGATCTGCGCGGCCTGTGTAAATGAGTGGATGCGATCTGGCGCGTCCCACCCGGGCATACCTCCTGCAAAATCGTGACTCTCGTTGAACAAGATCGCACCGTCACACCCTCGTTTCTTGGCATACGCTTGGGCATCAGGAAGCAATCGCCAGTAGGTGTCCAGATAGGGCCGCATGAGCTCAGCATGATTGGCGGCGCACAGACTCCAATATGCCTGCTGGGTGTTCCAGTGATGCGGTGTTACCCATTGGCGGACGTCACGGTTCCATGTAAAGGTGGCGGCGTTAAAAATGGCAGGATATTTACCGCGTGAGGCGCAGGCCATCAGGTACATTTGAAGGTAGTAAAGATTCTCAAGATAATCATCACCGATATGGACAAACGACTTCTGCCAAAAACGTTTCCACCATGTATCATGTTCTTCGCGGAGTTGATCAATCCCCGTGTTTTCATACTCATCCAGTAAACCAATCGCATCCGCCAGCGGGTCTTGTGATTCATTCGACGTAACCACCGCCACTGCAACCCGGAACTTCTGTACCGGCTGGGCAGGAATCACAGCCTCAACCCGATGGCGGTTGACGACACCCGGGTTAGACGCTTCATCAATAACACGACAGGCAACCGCAACGTCGAGGGTGCCAAATGTTTCGGTTAAATAGAGTCCACCATCGCAGCCTGCCTGGGCGGCCCCCAATCCTTTTCGTGCATCCGGGTCTATACCTGCGTACCAGGACGGAAATGCCCGACTTCCCCAGCGCTCAAGACCTATGCGTATCTGCGAACCACTATCTGCAAGGTCACTACACCCCGCCACGTCGCAATCCAGAATCAGCACATTGCTATTGGCCTGAACGGAAGCATTCACCGACACATTCAAAAACGGTGTCTTCGCTGTCACCCTGCTCTGAGCGTGCGCCAAACTTAACCTGGCTTCAAACTGCTCAAGAAAGCACCAATTAAAACACGGAGCCCCGAAGTCTATGGTAACTCGCCCGCACGACCGCAGCACCATTCCCGAATCTGCCGGGGTGTCATCCCACGTATCATTTTTATTAACCTGAACAGTCAGGCCCGATTCCGTCGTCCACAACATGCCCCCAAGATCACCATTGCCCAATGGAAACCCCTCGTACCCACCAACAAAGGGTGAATGGAAAACAATATCATGCCGTGACAGATATGATTGCGTATCCAATTCAAAACCGTTTGCACATGCGTTCATGACAGCATCCTGATGAAATAAATGATAAGTAATCGCTTTTCGGACGAGTTGACCATGCAACGGGTATCGTCACGTGTTGCGAAAAACATCATTCCACTGTTCCCCTGTCTTGGGATCAGTTAGTGGCTCTATTACACCTGCACCGAGCGTATGTTTTTTCCAGTAGTCTTCAATCCAGGGCTCACGCAAATCCCTGCGAATTTTCTCAGCAAATGTTTTAAGTGATGCAGCTTCTACAATAGTTACAAGGTTTGGCTCAGCATCCAGAGGTTCAGGTAAAACTACGCCTTTGAGTCCGTCGCATGACTCAAGAATTTCATCAATACGCTTTTCAGTCAAAACACCAAGCTTCCAGTCCATATACATATCCATCATAAGGCTGAAAATCTTTGTGTCATCCCTGTTGCCTTTCAGACCGGAAAGAATTTTCTTGTAGGTTTTGTCATCCATTTTACTTTCCAGGCTTTGCCACAGATCAATTGTTTCCTCCACCAACCGGATAGCTTCATTCTTTTGTGCCACGGCCTCGGCTTTTAGCTGGGTAGTTATTGCAAAGCGGTCAAAGCTCATACGGGAAGATTTTCTTGCCTTTATCTCCATGGCACGTTCCGGTGAATACATGTCAAGCGGAAACTCCATTCCCATCGTTCCATCGATACGTTTTGTCTGGCGATGAGGCCCGCAGAGGTGTGAGTCAAGGTATTCAAGTGTAGGAAAACGGCTGTGGTTGCTGGTCCAGCAGGTGTCGAAGAAATACATGTAATCAGCAGCCTTGGTTATTTTATCCAGCACGTTTACAACTGTCGTTGCTGCTTCTTGGCCGAACCGTTCTCTGGCCCAATCCATTTTCAACTCTGCCGGGTCCGCGTTTGGATTCTTCATGTAACGTTCGATTGCATACCAGTTGACCATGTTCAGCAAATGGTCCCAGCCGTCCGGGTGAACAATTGCCATTACCCACAACCCCTGCTGTCCTGTTCTTGCCATTTCCCGAAATGTACCTTTCCATTCGTCAACCATGCACCATGGAAAATCATGAACACCCCGATACTCCCCAGGTTGCTGAATACTGGTCATAAAAGGCGATCGTCCCTGCTTATCCTTTTTGATGGTATCATACAGTGGATGACGCGGCCAACCGGGATGGAAGTCCCAGTAGAAATACTTGATAAAAATCATCGCGTTCTCGGGTATCGCGCCGGTCATATCTTTGAAATAATCTGCTTCCTGACGTTGACCCCATGGGTCGTCCTGGACTGATTCCCAGAAAAGCATGCCTCCATGCTTTCCCAGCAATCCAGCTATGAGTCTGATAGCATCTCGTGTTCGTTCACGTTTTGTCATGGTCCTGCATGTTTCACAGCCACACATCCAGGGAGCACCATTGGCAAAATAAAACTCTGTGCCTCGCAAGCGGTAGCCAGCGAGGTCTGGTATCATTTTATAGTCGCTCTCTATCCTGTCCTTCCAGTATGCTCGAGTCGCTTCACTGTAAGGACAAAGCTTTTCTGAGGTTCGCTGATGGCCCTCGCTCTGAGAAATGGGCCATGATCTGCCACGTTCGGTTTCACACCATTCACGGTAGATTATCATCCCTATTCCAAGTTCTTTAAGATAGTGCGCAAAATTGCGCCACGCTTCGGTATCCTGCGTAGGTTCACCCCGGCTTACAATGTGGTTGAAGCCCCAGTCACGAACCTGTTTAACGTAGCGTCCCAGTGGGGAGGATGGCTCTGTCTTGAGCATGTCTTTTATGGTAAATATGTTGCCAGCGTGACCAAAAAATGTAACGCCGTCGGGTTCATGCCATGGCTCTATTACACGCCATTTAAACATTTCGAAATCTCCTTTGTCAGTTTCAAGGTCAATTGGGCTTTGCGTTCCGGGTCACCCGGACAACACGTCTGCTGGACCACGTAAATCCCCCGATTTCTGAGTGAACTATACGCCAAACCGTGAAAGGGTAAATCGGATTATCGGATTTACAAAATCGCCAGCGATGCAACGGGTTCTGCTCCAGGCCACGCGGGCTCGATTTTTTGAGTCACCCTCCTCCCATACGCCGTCCAGCGAGCTCTATAGTTGACAAAGAGGGCCCGAGGCGAGACCTTAGACCTTTTGAGCCTGATTGTTTGATTCAAAAGCGGGCATCTTTGGCGCTGAAAGGGAAATCCGAAGCACGAAATTCGAAATTCGAAACAGTAAATTTTCGGATTCGGGCTTGCGCGCAGCGAAGAAGAGATCAACCGGACGCTCGAAATCGGGCGAGACATTTTCAA
>CAUZBD010000044.1:0-9872 GCA_963577795.1 Planctomycetota bacterium
CTACCGGATTTTTGGCAGTTTTTGAGCCGCACTGTCCGCCGAAGACAGGTGCGTAAATCCAACGCTCGGCACGAGTTAAAAAAGTACACCCCAGAGGATTCGAACCTCTAACCTTCGGTTCCGTAGACCGATGCTCTATCCAATTGAGCTAGGGGTGCCCAGTGCCGCAGTGCGCCACATGAATCACGCGTGATTATACGCCCTTTCCCAAAGCACGAAAGACCGGCAACTGAATCCGCGCTGCAAAAGAGCCGCGTGAAAAAAGCCTCTTTTCTACACCGAGCGGGAGGTCGCCCTTTTCCGCTACCATAGAGTGCAACTGCTCGCCCCCCATATCCCAAACGCTGCCATGCTTCTCGAAGTCAAACACATCAGCCGCCGCGACAGACGCACGCAGGAACAACTGCTCGAAGGAATCAGCCTCACCGTTGCCGGTGGTGAACGGATCGCCCTCCGCGGCCGATCCGGAAGTGGCAAGTCGCTGCTACTGCGGGCCATCGCCCTGCTCGATCCGGTGGACCAAGGTGCCGTTACGTGGCGAGGCGAAAACGTAGCGGGGTCGGTGGTGCCTGAGTTCCGCAGACACGTCATCTACCTGCCCCAACAGGCCATCGTCGCGGAAGACTCGGTCGAGGAGGCCCTCCGGCGGCCCTACCTCTACCGAAGCAGCAGAACCAAAACATTTGACGCTGCACAAACACTCGAGCGTTTAAAACAACTAGCCCGCGACCGCGCCTTTCTCGACAAACGTACCGCCGATCTCTCCGGAGGCGAAAAACAGATCACCGCCCTGCTCCGCGCCCTGGCCCTCCAGCCAGACGTCCTGCTACTCGACGAAGCCACCTCGGCCCTCGACCCTGAAACCACCACCGCCGCCGAGCAATTGATCGACAGCTGGCAAAGGGAAAAAACAGATGAGCGGGCCTGCGTATGGGTCAGCCACGATGTGGCACAAAGCGGGCGCGTCGCGCAGCGCATATTGCATATCGAAGCGGGCCGACTCCAGGGGGAAGCATCATGAGTTACTACCCCCTCAGCTACTTCGATGTGGCCCTGGCCGCCGCGCTGATCCTGATCAATGCCATCGTCTCGATCGCGTTGCGACTTCGCATGGAGCGGTCTCTGTTTCTGGCCAGCGTGCGGACCACCGTGCAACTTCTGCTTGTCGGCTTTGTCTTGCAGTGGGTTTTTGCAGTCGATCAGTGGTATGTGGTGGTGGCCATGCTGCTGGTGATGACGCTCGTCGCCGGCTACACCGCCGCAGCGCGCAACGAACGTCGCTTTGACGGGATGTGGACCTCGACACTGCTCTCGATGGGAATCAGCAGTTGGATCATCACCGCCTATGCCCTGCTCGTGGTGCTGCGGGGAATCGATCAGTGGTACCAACCCCAATACGCCATTCCGCTGATGGGCATGGTGCTGGGCAACACACTCAATGGCATCTCGGTGGGCCTGGGGACCCTCACCAGTGAACTGGCCCTGCGCCGCGGTGAAATCGACGGTGCGCTCACGCTCGGTGCCACTCGCTACGAAGCAGCCCTGCCCATATTGCGGCAAGCGATCCGCCTGGGCATGACGCCGATCATCAACTCGATGATGGTCGTGGGCCTGGTGAGCCTGCCAGGCATGATGACCGGGCAGTTGCTCTCGGGCACCTCGCCAATCGAAGCGGTGAAATACCAGATCATGATCATGTTTCTGGTCGCCTCGGCGACGGCACTCGGCACTGTCGGCGTGGTGGCACTCAGCTACCTGCACCTCTTCAGCGGTGACCATCAGTTCCTGTTCTACGCCCTGCAGAAAAAGAAAGACTAACGGAACGGCCAGCGGGGGCTGCCCCCGTGATACGGGTAGCGATCGAACGCGCTTGCACCACCCAAGGTCCGCGGATCGCGACGAGCCACCAACTCCGCCTCAAGCTCTGCGGCGAGCCGCTTCTTCTGGGCCGCATACTCCGGATCGGCCGCCACATTTTTGAGCTGCTCAGGATCCTGACTCAAATCATACAATTCCTCCGCCGGACGCTTTGCAAAGCAGAGGTCATACTTGCTTTTGACATCCGGGTGATCGCGGTGCTGCCAGAGGTAGGTCTTCGTGGGTGAGTTATCGCAGTCACCCAGCCAACCGTTTTCGACGTAGGCGCCTGTGTGATCCGGCGTACCGGCGGGCCAGCGGTCGGGCGCAAAGTTACGAATGTAGAGATAGTCTTTGGTTCGCAGCGCCCGCGCAGGATAGCCACCCGAATTGCCGCTCTCTTGGGCCGGCACATGCCGCTCGCGACCGACCACCACATGATCGCGCCGCGCATCGATCCAGCCCGACTTGTCGGATTCGAGCAGCGGCAACAGGGATCGCCCCGTCATCTCGGGCGCTTTGCTGAAGCCAGCCGCAGCCAAAAAAGTTGGCGCGATGTCGGTCAGGCAAACGAAATCATCGATCACCCGGCCCGCAGGCACCTTGGCCGGCCAACTGATCGCCAGCGGCACGTGCACGCCGCTGTCGTAGAGATTGGCTTTGCACCGCGGGAACGGCATCCCGTGATCGCCGGTCACTACAACGAGCGTGTTTTCCAGCTCACCAGCGGCGGCCAATCGATCGAGCAGCTCACCCAACTCACGATCGAAACGTTCAACCTCGTAGTAATAATCAGCCACATCCGAGCGGACCTCCTCGGTGTCGGGAAAGTGACCAAATAGATGCACCTGCTCTAAATCCATCCCCCTCGCTTTGCCAGAGCCTGCCTCGTAATCGCGATGCGGATCGGAGGCACCGAACCAAAAGCAGAAGGGTTGGCCCTGAGGCCGATGCGCAAAAAAGGAATCGACACTCTTATAGGCCACTCCGGCGGGCTGTCCGTTGCCCGGTCCCCAGCTCTTGCGAAAAGTGCCGACGTGATAACCTGCTTTTTGGAGTAAGTCTGGATACTCCGCATAGCGACCCGCAGGCCAGTCGCAATGCAAGTTGGCACCATTTCCAAGTCGCCAGAAATCTTGCCCCGTGACAATCGCTCCGCGGCTCGGGGTGCAGGAGGGCGAGGAAACATACGCCTGGTTAAAAAGCACACCCGCCGCCGCCACCCGATCAAAGGTTGGCGTCTTAACGACCTTGTCTCCATACGCGGTGGCATGTGGCCAGCCCCAGTCATCGGCAATCGCAAACACGATGTTCGGACGCTGGTTCTCAGCCGCCGTGCCCATCGCGGCCCATCCACTGCACAGCAGAAAGCAAACCAAACCGCGAACTATTTTTTTCAACATGCGCACTTTTCCAAAAGCAGATTTTTATCTGTCAGGCTGTGAGGATACCCGGCAGGGAAGGAAATTTCCATTGGACGATCTTATCGATTTATGCAGATAGGTGGCTATACCCCAAGCGCAACGCGGCTTCCCCTGCCGGCCGCTTCCATCTCGAGCAGTCGCCGTTTGAGCGCCACCCCGCCTGCGGCCGAAAAACCACCAAGTCGATTGCCAGAAGCCACCACCCGGTGGCAGGGGACCAGCAACGGAAAGCGGTTTTTTGCCATCACTGTTCCCACACTCCGCGCCCCGTACGGCGAACCGGCTCTGCGGGCAAGGGTCCCGTAAGCCGCGGTTTGTCCGTAAGGGATCTTTCGACACGCTGCGGTGACCCGCCGCGCAAAGGGGCTCTGGCCTGTTAAATCTAAATGCACACCGCGGAACTCTTGCTCTTCCCCTTCCGTATAGCGATAGAGTTGGCCGACGAGGTGCGAGATCGCGCGATTTTGAAGATCCGATTCCCTACACACAGATGCCGAACCGTCTAGATTGGGGTAATCCGCTATCGCACGGCGGACATGCGAGGGGGATGTGTGGCCCAATGAGAGATGAAGAACCTTGGATGCCTGAAAAACAAGGCCTAAAAACCCGAAATCGGTGTCCAGAATCACAAGCTTTTGACAATCTACTAGCATGGGAAACTATTTCTTGATATCCTTTGCAAGGTGGCGGAAAGATTCTACCTTGTCCTGCTGTGGTCACCAACATGATCACCCGTTGGCGGATTGCCAACATGCTCCCTGACTCACACCATAGGAAGTTCCGTCATGAATCCCTTCGGATCCTTCGGCGACGATTTCTACGTCAACATGACCCTCAATACCGAGATGCCACTGCCGAGTAATCGGGAGTCGATTCTCGATTTTTTTGGACGGATACAAAAACAATATCCCTCGATGCGGAACTTTTATTGTCGCGAAAAAGGGGATTTTGTTTTAGAAGAAGATAAGGGCCAGGGACACTACCGTTGGACCACGGTGGATCAACGAAGGATCTGCTCGGGTTTTGTGAATCCGCCCTCTCTCGACGAGGCGATGGCGCAACACCGTCTGATTCTGGAACTTGCGCCCTATATGCTTTCGGTCACCACGCTCGACTGCGAAGCCCTCGATCTGCTGTACGGTTTTGACTTCACGTATCGTGGGAATCACAACGGCCTGGTTGCCGATGCACTGGGAATCAGCACGCCACTGGAAAACATGCCCGAGCAGATGGGAGGAACCGTCATCAACTACGAGCCGTCCCTGACATTGGCTCTCGACGAAGAATGCCGAATGCAGTGTCGCATGAACATTGAAACGCGAACCAATGCGTTCCAGGTCCGCACCGGCGAGTTCCCCGAGGAACAATTGAGCGTCTATGTGACGGCACGGCAATACGGCAGCCTCGACCCCGATTCGACCTACGTTCAGTCGCTCAGTCGTTTAAACCGCACCTGTGAAGAGATGATTGAGAATCACGTGATGGATAACGTGTTGCGACCGCTGGCA
This sequence comes from Planctomycetota bacterium, assembly GCA_963577795.1. GTDB lineage: Bacteria > Planctomycetota > Planctomycetia > Pirellulales > UBA7805 > UBA7805. Next base: position 4,790 of record CAUZBD010000044.1, read on the forward strand.
CGTGAAATCGCGATGCGGTAACCGCTTCTCTATTGCAACGCGTGCAACGCGCCAATTGCGACTGGCCAAACCGGCCCGGTAATAGAATCGCCTGGCAACACTGAACGCTTCTTTGGCGGTTTTGAGGTAGCTTTAGCTTTCGCTTTCCGGCTTCGGCGTACTCTTATTCTCGCCTTCCTTGGTACCACCACTCTCGCCTTCCTTGGCAGCACTACTCTCGCCTTCCTTGCTCCCACCAGGACCGCGACCTTTTCCCCCACGCGAAGAACTGCTACTCGCTTCACCGCTTCGGCTCTGGCTACCGCCACGACCAGGACGACCTTGGCCTCGGCCCCTGCCACCACTACTTTTGCCGCCACGACCCTGACCGCTGCGACTTTGACCGCTCCGCCCACCGCGACTCTCTCCATTCGCATTGGGATTTTTGGTGCGTGAATCAAGATTTGTCGCGACGATCACGCCCACACACTCATCCCAGGTGGTGATATTCCGGTGTCGTGAACCACGCCGCTCTGTGTCATCGTCATCGTCATCATCATCATCATCATCCACCTCTTCGGCGGAGGATTTCAAATCGTCTGTAGCGGTCGTGGAATCACTTTCGGTTTTTTCTCCCTTTTGCCCGCGGGACCGACGTCCGCCACGGCCACGGCGACGACGGCGACGGGGACGGGAATCTCCCTCGGTTACATTTTCGGAATTTTCCGCCGACTCTTCGCCCGTATCGTCAGTCGCAGCCTCCGCTACTTCTTCGACCGATTCATCGGCAACCGAATCAGCTTCTAAGGAAAATTCCACGGCCGATTCGATGGCTTCCACATCCGCACCAAGGGAGGCTATCTCCGAACCCTCTGTGGTCGCATTTTCAGCATTTTCAGCATTTTCACCACGTCGACTTCCGCGACGTCCGCGACGTCCGCGACGTCGGGAGGAACGTCTGCCACTTGACTGTTTTTCCTGTTCATCGCCCGCACTCACGGCCGGCTCAGCCGGCTCAGCCGGCTCAGCTGCCTGAAGGCCAAGCGATTCAGCCAGGCCGCCCCAATCCCCCGCCACGGTATCGGACATTTTTGACGTGGAAGGCACGGCATCGAATGCGACGGGCAAATCATCGGCTGCTTGTGGTTCCTCGTGGCCTTGTGCGACCGGTTGCGCTTCGGCACCCAACTCGGAGGCGAGCCCGCCCCAATGATCTTCTGCCGGCTTTGTCTCCTCGCCGCCGTCTGCAATCGGTTCTTGTTCTTCGCTTGACACGCCCATCGATCCTCCCCTGCCTCACTGTTTCACGGTTTATTTCGCGGCCCGCGCCATGGGCCTAGCGTGGCCCATTGTTTGCTGTGTAAACCACCTATAATACAGTCTTTTCCACGTTAAGGATAGACAGTTCCCAGCGTCACCCTTCCACTGAACCCTTTGTACGACGGCACCGCCATGCTTCGAGCCAAGCGCCATCACTGGAAATGGGCCCTCGCCATCTTGATTGCCTCCTTGCCCGCAGCGGATGGTGCACCTCCGGGTGATGCACCACACGGCGATGCGGACCGGACCATCAAGCCCCCAAACGGCCTCTTGCTCCGCGACTGGGCCATCGCAGAACACGGAATGTTTACCGATCACGGCAAAGTGCTTGTGCAGGAAAATGAAATGCACCTCAAAGAGGGCAGCCCTGCAACCGGAATTCGCTACAAGCGGAATGTGCCTCGCCGAGAGTACGAAATCCACTGTGAAGCGAAGCGGACCGGAGGGTCCGATTTTTTTTATGGCTTGACGTTTCCCATTGGCCAGGATTACTGTTCGCTGATTGTTGGTGGCTGGGGCGGATCGGCGGTCGGACTCTCCAATCTGGACGGACTGAGTGCCATCGAGAATAGCACGACGCAATACATCGAATTTGAAAAAAATCGCTGGTATGAAATCCGACTACGCGTTGCTCAAGGGAAGATTATCGGCTGGATTGACGAGAAACTAATTTTCGATGTCGCGATCAGGGGACATGCGTTTGACATTTGGTGGGAACAAGCACCGATGCGGCCTCTCGGAATTGCAACCTGGAATACTTCGGCGGCTCTGCGGAATTTTAAAATATTAAAAATTAAACCGTCCGCAGAGGACTGAAAAACAAGGACTTTTTTTAGCGGCATAATAAGGAGTAACAGGGCATGAACACATCGGATGAATCTTCTCCAAAACAGGCCGTCGAGGAAGTCGAAGTGCGTGGGCACATCATCGACAGTCTCCTCCTGCCAAAAATATTAGATCGTGTGACGACCGCTGGCGGACAGTTTCGCATTAAAGATATTACGATCGGTCAGCAAAGAAACGATCCGAGCTATGCACTGATCGATGTCATGGCCGACTCGTCGGAAGTCCTCGACGATATCTTGGGTGCCATTCGCGACCATGGTGCCGTCCCGACCGATATGCAGGATGCGCTTCTCGAGGCATGCGATATGGTCGGAGCCTTTCCCGAAGGCTTTTACAGCACGACGAATCAGCAAACGGAAATCCGCCAAGACGGTGACTGGATAGCAGTCGATGATCAGGAGATGGATTGCGGCATCGTCGTCGATCCGGAAACGGGCTCGGCGCGTTGTGTGGCCATGTCCGATGTGACAAAAGAGATGCAGATTGTGATTGGACACGCCGGTGTTCGGGTCTTTCCCCACGACATCGGACACTCGGGGCAGGGCTTTGAATTCATGAATAGCAGCGTTTCGACCGAGAAACCGAAAGGAGTGGCGATTCGGAAAATTGCGCGCGAAATGGTGGAAAACCGTCGGGCAGGCCGCAAAACGCTGCTCGTCGGTGGCCCGGCTATCGTGCATACCGGAAGTGGAAAGCACCTCTGTAAATTGATCCGTGGCGGTTATGTCGATCGCTTATTTGCAGGAAATGCCCTGGCAACACACGATATTGAGAATGCTTTTTTTGGGACCAGCTTGGGCGTCTTTCTCCAACAGGGCGATTTAGCCGAGGCCGGACACGAGCACCATCTACGGGCCATCAACCGTATTCGCAGGGCAGGTGGAATTACAGCAGCGGTAAAGAGCGGCATGCTGCAAAGCGGCATCATGTATGAATGCGCCCGGCATGGAGTCGACTATCTGCTGGCGGGCAGTATTCGCGATGACGGTCCGCTTCCCGAGGTAATCACCGATGCACTCGAAGCACAGCGGGCGATGCGGGTCGCTGTTCGCGACGTTCACTTCTGCTTGATGATCGCAACAACCCTACACAGTGTCGCTGTGGGAAACCTGCTCCCCGCCCGCGTTCGTGTTGTCTGCGTCGACATCAATCCGTCGACCGTGATCAAACTCGGCGATCGCGGTTCGCTACAAACCGTAGGTCTCGTAACGGATGTCGAGCCATTTTTGCGCGTACTCACACAGGAAGTGGACTCGCTAGAGGAAGAACTCGGTCGCTCTTAAGGTGGGATCGCAGTGGGGTATGCCGAGGCTCAACATAGAAAGAGCAATGGGGGCTCTTTCTATCTCTCTAAACCTCTCTCTAAACAGCCATCTCTTCTGTCTCTAAAAGTCGCTCAGTTGTTTCGATCGCCCGAGAACGAAGTTGGTCCATCTCGTCCATCAGTCGTTCGAGCTTCGTCGCATTCTGACCGGGCTTGCACATTTTGGCAGTCACCTTTTCATAGGTACTGTTCCAACTCAGCCAAAGCATCAATGCTTCGTTCCACTCGGCGCCCACGTTGTCTCCACCGATGCCCGCCTGATCCGTTTGCTCCGAATCAAAATCATGGGCCGCTTCAACATCGACTGCGGACTGACCAGACTGTAGGGGAAACCTTTTGTCACGGCGGTGATGAATCCCGGCAAAGTTACTTCCCGTTCGGCCACCCGAACCATTCTTGCGGCCCCTGCTTGAACTCGATTTCATTCTGCTACCCTCCTTCGCCCTAATGGCATACTGAGCGACATCAATGCCGCAGGAAAGTGGAATACCAACCGGGCAAGCAGATCCGGATAGCACAGCACATCGCCCGCCACCCTCATAGATCGGGCGAGGCGAATCAGATCCAGGCCAAAGCCTCTGGCCAGAACGATGCTAACCTCCGGTGTCAGCCTGCCCCCACACACTGTCAATAACGCAAGTATGCCACCTAAGAGGGATAGAAGCAACCCTTTTTTTCAAAAACCATGGAGAAAACAGCACGCCTTATTTAATCCATTTTTATTATTTTCCCTATCTCTACAGACACGGTCATTTTCCGCCACGACGGATTTTATGCCTGCAGAGACCAGAGGAAACTGGCAAAAGGTGTCCAGGGAGAAACGGCAAATTGAGGGAACGTCCGGTTTAAAGACTTTTTTAAACGCAGAAACCATGCGTGCCGGTTGATGCGAACCGATTTTCAATCGTTGAAGCAGGAGGTGGGGGTCTCGCCCCATCAGGCGAGAATCGGCGCAACGAGGTTGCCGTGGACGTCGGTCAACCGGAAATGCCGACCCTGGTATTTGAACGTCAGCTTTTTGTGATCGATCCCCAGCAGATGCAGCATCGTTGCCTGGAGATCGTGGATATGGACTCCGCCTTCGGCGACGTTGTACCCAAGCGGGTCTGTTGCGCCAAACGTGATTCCGGGCCGCACACCTCCACCGGCCATCCACATGGAAAAACAGCGGGGGTGATGGTCCCGACCGAACTGTTTGCCGGCAAGTTTCCCCTGGCAGTAGTTGGTCCGGCCAAATTCGCCGCCCCAAACCACAAGCGTGTCTTCCAGGAGCCCACGACGGGCAAGATCGGTCACCAACGCTGCGGTTGGCTGGTCCGTCTCCTTGCATTGTCGCGTGATCGATTTGACTAAATTACCGTGCTGATCCCAGCCTTGATGGTAGAGCTGGATGAAGCGGACGTCTTTTTCTGCCAAGCGGCGTGCGAGCAGACAGTTTGCCGCATAGCTTCCCGGCGTGTGTACATCTTCACCGTACATCTGTAGCACGTGCTCCGGTTCGTCAGAAAAGTCGACAACATCCGGAACCGACGCCTGCATCCGAAACGCCATTTCATATTGGGCAATTTTTGAATCGATCACCGCGTCCGGATTGGTCTCTCGCTGTATTTCGTG
>CAUZBD010000045.1:0-9865 GCA_963577795.1 Planctomycetota bacterium
TTTGGTGTTTCTTGATCCCACGCTACGGCACATCGCGATCCATCGAGTTCGAATGAGAGTCTGTTCTTCCGCCCGGCCGAAACCTGACTGACGGTGAAAACGCCGTGCGCGCCACCCGACAGTTCTAGAAAAACAGAGGCATAATCTTCGGTATGGATTTCCTGAGGTTCATAGTCGCTTGGTGTCAGCTCTTTTCCTGCGTAGGTCTCGATTTCTTTCTTGGGCTTCATTCGAGTTTTATGGACTGTACGTAGGTCCGCCATCACGCGGGTGATGCTTTCTCCGGTGATGAATTGGAGGAGGTCACACCAATGACTTCCGACATCAGCAACCGCTCGGCTTTCGCCCGACATTTCTGGTTGCAGTCGCCAATTCCAATCGGTTTGCAGATAAAGCCAGTCCTGCAAGTAGGAACCGTGGAGCGTGAAAACTTCACCCAACTCCCCTTTTTGAACCATTTGTCTGGCATGCTGGACGAGCGGGTAATAGCGATAGTTAAAGTCGACCGCATGGATCAGACCCGAAGCTTCGGCCAGTTGCACAAGTTCACGACTCTCTGTACTGGTCATCGCCAGTGGTTTTTCACTGATCACATGCTTCCCAGCGGCAAGAATGTCTTTGTTCACCTGATAATGCAAATGGTTCGGCGTGCAGTTATGAACCACTTGAATCTCGGGGTTCGCCAGCAGTTCGCGGTAATCACCGTAGGACTTTTCAATGAACAGGAGGTCGGCCTTACTGCGAGCCAGTTCGGCATTGGCCTCAGCGAGGGCTACAAATTCGATATTTCCAAGTCGTCTGCCGGCTTCGACATGTGCCGGACCGATAAACCCGGTACCGATAACTCCGGCTGCGATTCTCTCCGCCATCGTTGCACCCTCCTTCAACTCCTGGACAAAAATCCCACGCATAGTAAATCGCTGAATGGGAAAGATGCGATTTTATCGCTTGGCCGTGTAGTCTAGCAACCGGCCAAGCATTTATTTCCCCGGCAGTTGATGCGAGAGTATGTGTGCGGAGGTTCAATTCGGTGGCTGCATTCGGCTGTTGTATTTCAAACGACCATCGACAAGCTCGGCAGTTCGCCGCATTTTCTCGGCCAGTGGCTGACTGTGCGTCGCCAACAAAAGGATTGTCTTCTCTTCGCTTTGGACCTCAAGCATCAATTCGGCGACCTGATCGGCCGTTTGGCGATCGAGATTTCCAGTTGGCTCGTCAGCCAACAGTAGCCGGGGTCGCATTATCAAACCACGCGCCAACGCAGCGCGTTGCCGTTCACCCCCGGAACATTCAGCCGGATGGTGCTGTTTGCGGTTGGCAAGACCTACCCGATTGAGTAAATCGTGTGCCCGCGCTTTGTCCGCTTCCGCAGGATTTCCTGTAGCCAAGGTAGGAAGTAATATGTTTTCCAATAAGGTGCATTGTTGGAGAAGATAATGTTCCTGGAAAACAAAACCGATTTGATGATTGCGATAATCGGCTAATTTTCTTTCCTCAAGAGAAAAAGGATCCACGCCACCGAGTTCGATTGTCCCGGAGGTCGGCTTATCGAGCGTTCCGATCAAGTGCAGAAGCGTACTTTTACCCGACCCGCTTGGCCCCAAAATGGCAAGACTTTCACCCTTTCCTAAATCAAAGTCAATCTCTTGCAGCACAACGAGTGGTTCTGCGGGGGTAGCAAATTCTTTGGAAAGATTGCGGACGCGCAGGCCATCGTGAGTGGGGGAAGACATTGATTTTATGACGCCGTTTGAAAATCGTACGTGTGTCCCGAGGTTGCAAGCAGCGCAAGAGTACCAAGACCGTAAAAAGTATATTCGACATCGCTATCGGTGTCCCAGAGAGCACCGCAAAAGCCACCATCGCTGGCCGCGAGTTGCCCTGCAAACTGGGTGAGGAGCTCGAGCCGCAAGCGTTGATGTTCTCCTAAGTCAAATAAAGTGGAGAGGCCTGTAAAACTGCTCAACAGGTCGGCTATCGGAATCCGTGTGTTGGCCCGAAGCCCACCCTCAGGGGCCTGCATCCCAACGAGAAAGTCAGCCGTCGCCGTTGCCAGATCGGGAGAGAGCTGACCAAGAATCTTCAATCCACCGACTGCTGCCGCCGTAGGGTTGGTTCCGCTCCGTCGCATCGGGGAAAATTCGACAAAGCCACCATCTTCACGTTGCTGCGACTTGAGGAAACGCACCGTTGCCTCAGGATCGGCCGGGGGTGCCTCAAGTAACTCAAGACAAATCAGGATGAGAAATGTGTGATAGGTACTGCTTCGCGGGTTTTCGGGACCCCGCGCATAACCACCGTCTGCTCGGCGACACGTATCGAGGAATGCAACAACGCGGTTACGCCACGCGGGGGCTGCATCTTGAAGAACCTCGATGCCCGCCGCCGCTTGAAGTAATTTTTGGCTGTAGAGTAATGCCAGGAAGTCGACGACTGGCAGTTGCTTCTGGAACTGCTGGCGGAGAAAGTCAGCAGCGCGTTCGGCACAAGATCCATACAGTGTGCCACTAATGGCAAGCCCGCGGAGTGCAAAGCTGGTGTAGTAAAGATCACTGCCCGCTTCCCGCCCGGCAAAGCCTCCGTCGGACTGTTGGGCCGCGACGAGGTAAGTCGCATGTGATGCCCTAACGGCATCGGGCAATCGGCCGATGCCGGTTGCGAGTTGCATCGTCATTGCTTCTAAGTAATTCACGCTGCTGGCCATCTTTCGCAGGAGAGGAGGCATTGATCATGCACGCTCAAGTATGGCACGGACATCGTCGGGAATCGATACGGCCCGCGGTACTCCCGCTTCGGTCAACTGGCAACAGGCGGCCGTCACCTGTCCCTCGGCGATAAGCGTCTCATCACGCCGAAATAAAAACCGGTAGGTCACACTGCTACGACCAATCTTATCAAGTGCGACTTCAACAGCGACGACTTCTCCAAAACGTATTGGCGTACGGTAGTCACAGCGTGCTGCCACTCGGGGAAAACTAATAGCCGTTTTACCATCGATGAGAAAAACATCGAGACCGAGGTTTCGAAGAAAAGAGTGTTCGGCCTCTTCCATGTAGTTGAAAAAAACAGAAAAGTGGACAATCCCTGCGGCATCGGTGTCGCGGAATTCAACCCGCCGGAGATGACGGTAGGAAGAGGTCATGGCAGCCATTCAATGTGCGTGAGATTCGGTCTGAATGAGGATGTCTCGCGTCGTGGTCGATCCATTGACGAGCTCAATACGATAGCGAATCGTTACCTTTTTTGCATCCTCCGGAACAAAGAGAAAGTCTTGTGCATAATGGGCCGGTTCTTCTTCGGTAGCAGGTTCAAAAATGGCTTGCTGCTGTTGAGCGAGTATTTTTCCCCCGTTCCCGTCGAGTAGACTCGCATAGACTTTGGCATCACTTACCGGCTGACCGTCGCGGTCAATACTCACAGCCGGTTCCAGTTCCGTACCGCTCTGCACGACCAGTCCGTGCTGACCCAAACGAATGGTGTTTCCCTCGAAGCCCACATCTTCATGCCATAGGAGGACATTCGACGTAACGTGTGCGTGTTCATCATGGTCATGATGATCGTGGGCATGATCCCCATGTGCGAGATGATCGTGATGCAATTCTTCCACACGACCTAGGAGTGGTTTGCCATCGAGTGTTAATAATAGCTCTGCAGAGCGGCCTGCTTTTCCAAAGACCGCTTTTGTCAGATGGACGTTTTTAACCGAAAACCGACTCGATGTTCCTGCTGGGTCGCCCGCTTGTGGAATCGCTGTAAAAGTGAATTTGTCGACGTGATTGCCATGTTGCATCACTAGCTTTATCTCTTCCGCCTTGACCGGCTGAGTCGTCTCTGCGTCGGCACCCAGCGTGATGAGCGTCAGGGTTCCGTTTTGGACGTCGGCTGTAATTTCTGCATGTAGCGGAAAGCCAGCGAAAAAAAAGAGTTTTGCCTCCGGACGACCCGGTTGCTGGTTTTTCGCTGAATCGTCCCCTGGTCGACATCCAGCGAAAGGCAACAAAAGAAGAAGGCTTAGGAGCCACAGAATAGAGCGAAGATCAGCCATCATTGTCACGCTGTTGGAGGGGACATGCTTTGTTTGGAAGCGTTCGCCGACCCACCGCCGCTCAGATCTCGATCAGTCGCCCGTATAGGGCAAGAGGGCCATAAAACGAGCACGCTTGATTCCCTGGGCAACCGCGCTTTGACTTACGGCTCCACACCCGCTTTTACGACGACCGACAATGCGCCCGTGTCGATTGGTTAACCTCCCCAGCAGTTCGAGGTCCTTGTAATCGATGTGCAACGGATGGGGCCTCACACCTTCTGTAAGAATCGGATCCTTTTTGGGTGTCTTCGGTTTCGCTTTCGATCGGCGAGGGCGACTTTTTTGAGCAAACTTCGGCATAAAACTTTCAATTTCTTTAGCGACAAGTAAAAAAGGATCGGGACAAAGTCGAGGACTCCCATCCCGATCAATTATCCCCCATTGTCGGCGATTTGTGCCCTATCTGCAAGCCGCCCCTCGGGAGTGAAACGGTGGAAAAAAACTTTCCGATCGTCTGTTCCGAGGGTGGTTTTGAGCAGAGAGAGACCCCAATCATTGCCACGAGCGAAAAGATGAAAATCGTCGCAACTGGCATCGTTTCGTACACCTTTTCTCCCCAGCCAATGGTGACGGCGAATTCTCGGTTTGCACCGAAATCAGAGAGAAAAAAGAGCAAACTCCAGACCACGATCGTCGTCAAAATCGAAGCATAGGCCCCGGCTTTGGAAAGCCGTCGCCAGTAGAGGGCCGCAAAGACGAGTGGAAACAGACTGGCAAAGCCGCTGAAGCACCAAACCCCCAGGTTAAATATCCCACGCTGGGGGAAAAGACTCAGTAGATAGGTGATTGCCACAATGGCCACAATAAAAATGCGGGCGAGCGCAATTTGCCCGCGGTCACTTATTTTTTCCTGTCCATAGTAATGGGCGACAATATCGTTGCTAAAAATTGTTCCCAGGCAGAGAAACTGGCTATCGAGTGACGACATAATGGCAGCCAGGATTCCCGCCGCCAGCAATCCGCCCAACAGAGGGCCCGTCTGTGTTTTTACGAGAAACGGCAGAATCGCATTTGGATTGGAGGGCAGAGGAGGTTTTGCCGGAATCAAGTTAGAAGTGGCCCAGATTCCAATCAGGACGCAAGGTACCCACACGATCATGATAAAGATCGGATGCGCTACGATAGGTAGTTTGAAACTGCTCGCGCTGCGCGCGGTGAGCCAGTGCTGGAATAGATGTGGAAACATCCCGACCGAGAGAGGGATGAGGAGATAGGTAAAGAACCGCATTTTCGACATATCGATCCGAGTAATCTTATCCTCGGGTACAGCGGCGGTGACTTTGCGGAGATTTTCGAGCAGTGTTTGTTCACCACCGAGTCGAGTTGCAATCACGTGGAACGCTAAAATACCTAAGACCATGAAGACGATGGTTTGAAATGCGTTTGCCCATGCCGTACCTCGCATCCCTCCAAAAAAGACGTATGTCAGGACAACCAGGCATGTGGCCAGCGAACCAAGCCAATTAGGAACCCCACCGTTTGTGCCCGGATCCGAGGTAGGAAACCATTCCGGAAATGCGCCTGAGGTCATCGTCTGAATCACCGTCCCACTGGCAATCACACCGATCAAAAGATAGGGGATCACAAGTCCCACAAGGATAGGAAAGAGGAGCAGACCGATCCGGTCACTTTCCAAGCGGTCGCGAAAAAACTGGATTTGGGTCGTGTAACCATGACGACGTCCCAACGACCAGAGTTTGATCCCAATCAGAAAGAAACAGAGCGAATGGATGATCCCACTCGATGAGGCAAGCATCCCATAGACCCCGATGCCTACGTTGAATGCTTCACCCGAGGAACCGACCAGGGCAAACGCAGTCATCGTCGTTCCGAAGAGCGACATCAGCAGCAGAAAGGGCCCAATCGAGTGACTCGCCAGTAAATAATCGTTACGTGTTCCCCGAAAAAGTCGACTCGCAGCCAGACCCAGGCCAAGCAAAAGTAGCAAGTAAAAACTGATGATAATCAGTTCGCCGAATTGCTCACGGAATGCTGCGTCCATCATGCCTCCGCCTTCTCCCGGGGCACTTGCTGGTCGCGCGTTTCGGTAGGTTCGATGTCTTCGGGCCAGATCAAATAGATTGCTGCAAACCAAAGGCACGCCGCGGCGACGGAGATTCCCGCGTGATAAAGAAGACCCACAGGCATAAAACCGAAGACAAGCCTCTCATCGGTCCAGAACCAATTGTCCTGATGAAAGACCAACAGCAACGCCACTAGAGACCAAATCCAGAGTTTCTTCATCCGAACTTCTCGCACGCACAGGCAAGCCAATAGAGACAGAATGGCCACACGGTAGGCCGTGAGTTACGGTTCGCACAAGGGGGCACCCGGGAACAGCGAGCAAGAGCGCTATAAAAAAAGTCCAGCTCCCATATCGGGAGCCGGACTTGATTGGTCACTTTATCCACACGTTTAAAACGCTTTACGAGCCAGTATCTTTCACGCCGTAGTAAATACCAACACCGAGGGCCACACCCAAGGCGGCGAGAATCGCTGCCCGACGAGTATCGATATTACCTAGTTGTCCGCGGACCGTAGGACCCGCCTCGTTGAGGACGACTTCCTGTTGGGCAGCGGGGGGGGCCGTTTCGGCCGCCCAGGCTCGCAGGTGGGTTTGGCTCTTACCGGCATACAAAACGGCAGGACCGGCAGGCACCTGAGCAAAGGCAAAACGACCATCTTCATCAGCGGTGGTGCGCACGAGAGGCGTGTTCTGTGCATCGGTCAGCACAACGATCGTGCCTGAAGCGGCTTCGCCTTCGGCATTGAGCACGCGACCGTGGAGTTCGTTTTGACCTTGAAGTGCGACATCAATTATTTCTGCATTGCTGGCCGGGACTGCCGCCAGCAAATAAGCTGGTTGACCGAGGACCATGACGGCCAGGGCCAGGAAAGCCATTGAACGACAAATTGTTTTGTAAGTGGCCATGGGAGAGGTAACTCCGAAATTTTTGGTGGGATAAAATGCGGGGGTGATTGGCTAGCCCTGCTGAGACCGAAAACACCGGTAAAACCAGAGCCACGTGTATATTCATCGGAGTCCTCACTATACAAATCAAATTCAATTGCGAGAAAGAGCAAAGTTTTCCTGAACCTTATAAATTATCTAAACCGGATACCTTCAAAATGAGCTGTGCCGCGGTATAAAAGCATGCAGAGATAGCAGGACCTAAAACCGCGTTGAAGGGAAAAATCAGCAGTGGGCCGGGCTTACCAGATGCCCAAGAAATGGCGAAAGAGGGTGAGTATACAGCGATTGGCCCCCGGCAGGGCCTCTACGACTGGGTTTGCGGGAGCTTTGCTTCTGCAAGCCAGCGGTCCATGTCCTCAAAAATACGACCCGCTTCAGGCCGAAATATACGCCCAATGAGCAGGTCTGTGAGATTTCCCCGGTGCTCCGGATGCGCTTTGATAAATTTGCCAATGCTGAATTCGCGAGTGTAAAAAGCTGCAACGAGCTTGCGCATGTGACCTGCTGCCGCATCGAATTCGTTGGCCCATGCCCCCAGCTGCGGTGCGGAGGTATCGGCTTTTTGAAGGCCTTCAATCACACAGTCCGCGGCCATTTCACCCATTTTGAGTGCAAAATAAACCCCCGAGGAGTAGACCGGATCGATAAATCCGTAGGCATCACCGATCAATACCCAACCATCTCCGGAGGCCTGCGTTGATTTATAGGAAAACTCACGTGCTACCCGAAAAGGTTCGACTTGCTCGCTTCCCTCCAACCGTTTTTCGAGTGCAGAACAGATGGCAAGTTCCCGCTCGAAAATTTCTTCCGGGTTTCTTCCTCCAGCAAAAAGGTAGCTGCTGTCTCCGACAACCCCGACACTTGTGATTCCATCGCTTAACGGAATGAACCAAAACCATGAATCCTTTTGGGCGGTGTGCAGGATGATCGTTGCCCCCGCATCGAGGCCTTGGCCGCGTTGGGCTCCACGAAAGTAGGTCCAGATTGCTCCCTTTCGCATCTCGGGATTTTCCCGGCGGATGCCTAGACGGTTCGCAATCAGCGACTGCTGACCTGTGGCATCCATCACGACTGTAGCTTCAACTTCACTCGTTTTTCCGTCTTTCCCGATGAGACGAACTCCCTGTGCCCGTTTGGATTCGTTCTCAAACAGGACTTCCAAGACCCGCGTGTTCTCGCGACAATCCGCACCTTTTTCGGCCGCGTTTTCAAAAAGCATTTGGTCAAAGTCACCACGAACCACTTGCCACGTTTGCGAACAGTCGCGGGGATCATGCTTATGGAAATAGAAAGGCTCAGAGGCATGCCCCTGATGATTGACAAATTGTACGCTATGTTTCTGCGTGTGTCGGCTTTTCTTGAGGCGATCGAGTACGCCCAGACGCTGAAGAGGCCAGTATGTTTCGGGCATCAACGACTCGCCAACGTGGAAGCGGGGCATCGGGTCGCGTTCGACGAGCAGCGTACTGAAACCGGCTTGGGCCACGAGGGCCGCAGCGGTCGAACCGGCAGGCCCAGCTCCAAGCACGATACAATCAAAAGATTCTCGCTTCATCGTAAACGGCCTTGGTTTCTTTACAGGTTTCTTTACACCTTGCCCCTTGGTTTTAGGCGGCGATGGCCCCCTAGACCAGTATGAAAGTTCTATTCGGGTGCGACAATTTCTAGTATTTCTACCGCTTTTTTCCCATTGAGCTCGATCGTTGCACTCCGGCCGTACGTTGAAGTTTCAGCCCTTTCTCCAAAATAGGATGCGAGTTCTCTCCCTGGTTTTACCTGCCAGAGGGCCTCAAGTCGAACGGCACGCATCACATTGTGACGTACGAGAATCCGACCGAGGGGTCGCTGCCCGCCAAGGATTTCATCGCGAACAGCATCGTGAAGGAGCGATAAATCCAAACGGAGGATTCCAAACTGAACAACAGCGCCATCCCTTTGACGGCGAAGCAGAATTTTACGCGAATAGCTGTTTTCATCTTGGCGCGTTTCAAGAATGTCGACATCGACCAGGCTTTCATGGTGGGCCTCCATCGCCACGGTCATATGTTCCTCGTGTGCGAGGAGTCGACGGTAGTCACCGGGTACTTCGTCGCTACCAACTGCGATCAATTCTCCACACAAGCCCGGATCTTCATAAAACAGGTGAAGTAAACCCAGTAATTCGCTTTTAGGAAGAGACATCGGCACGAAGCTCAACAACAGCAGGTTCAACAGCAGGTTCCAAGACTGGTACACTCCCCTGATCCAATACCGTATCGATCAGATAATAGAGGAGGCGACGGAAATTTTCGATTTCCATTTGGTCTACAATCTCCTCGGCACGCTGGTGATATTTATCGACAAGTAGTGACGCCTTACGGAAGACATCCGCTTGATTGTAGAGATTTCCAATTCGTGATAAAAGATTTTCAGCTGCGGGTTCTTCGTCGAGAAACGTAAAGAGCGCACTCTGTTCTTGCTCGCTTAATGTTTCAAGTGCCAAGGCCCAGAGTATCGTAGGCCGACCGCCCAGTACATCGGTCCGACTGGCAAGTTTATTATCTTCGTCGCCTGCCCAGTCCTTTAGATCGTTAAGAATTTGAAAGGCGACTCCCAAGTGTCGCGCAAATTGGCGGATCGGCTTGCCAATCGCAATCCCGCCAAGAGGGCGGCTTCAAAGGCGGGGGCTGTTTTCAGGGCATAAATTTTTAATGCGTCCAGCGGTTGCAGTTTCCGCTGCCTTTGATCGCGCCACATGAGTTCCGCCCCTTGGCCCTCGGAAAGCCGCATATGGGCGTCCGAGAGAACCTCTGTAATCTCAGCCG
>CAUZBD010000046.1:0-9773 GCA_963577795.1 Planctomycetota bacterium
ACAATCACACTTTTCGTCGGTCGACCCATCCGCCCGAAGGCCCGCCTTTCACGCTGTAAAATACCTTCGAGCTCTTGACCAACCTCAATTTCTTCTCCCCCGACGAGGGCCATGAAATTGGAATCCAAACCGGCGATCTTAGCCAACTGAATCGTCAGCGGTTGTTCTTGTTGCACTTCGGGCGGTTTGGCAAGTTTACTGGCTGGAAGATCGACGCGGGCATCCTGCTCCGCCTGCGTGAAATTGACCAAGACCATAAAAAAGGCGATCAACTGGAAGGTCATGTCGATCATCGGCGTCAGGTCGCCCTCGGCTTCATCAAAAACTCTTCTGGATCTGACACGCATTGAGCATGAACCTTCTTGTGCGAAACGGCGCCCTGGAACCACCAAGCTCCGATGGCGGAACTCAATTTCTATTGCTGTGCTGCCGCCGGTTTTTTCTTGCCCAAACTCTGAAAGCGACCCATCAGCCCCTCACTGATGATCCCTACTTCCAGTACAAGTCGCGAGATACGGTTACGCATGATGTTGTAAGCAGAAATTGCGGGAATGGCGATGGCCAGTCCCACCAACGTCGTGAAGAGCGCGGTGGAAATACCCGCGGCGAGTTCTTGTGGCTTGGGTGTCGAATCGGAGGTCGCGATCACTCGGAAAGCACGGATCATTCCATCCACGGTGCCAAACAAACCCAACATCGGCGCGACGGTGCCGATGAGTGCCAGGTAGCTGAGCCGATGTTCTAATTTCATGCTTTCCTCTTCACCCACTTCTTGCATTGCCTCGATCGACTGTGCATAGCCTGCTGACAACTTGCCAAGGCCCGCCGTTAAAACCAGGCCAAGGAACGATTCATCCGATTTTGCCAGATCATAAGCCTCCTGGTACTGTTTCTCATCCAGACAGGCCTCAAAGTTTTCTACCAACTCTTCCGGCACAATATTATCGCGCCGGGCCATCAGCAGATTCATGATAAACAGGGAGACTAGCGTAAAAGACAACGCTAAAAAGATGATACTGTAACCATACCCTAATGCGCTAAACATCCAGCCTAACACGCTCGACTCATCTTTCTCGCTGGCCCCTTCTTCATCAGTATCTTGAGCGGATGCAACGAGAGGTGTACTGATCGTTAGCGCAGAAACTGCACCAAACACAAAAAACAATAACAGAAGCGAGCAAAGCATCGCTTGGAGTATTTCGAGGTGTTGCCGATTGAACATCATCGCCTTCAAATCCCTTTCTTTTTTCCCGGTGCTGTCGGACTCTCCGGAGTCAAAACGAATCATTAATTACGACTGTGTATGAGTAAAAAACATGCAAAATGACTGAAACGTTCGTTACCAGTCTAACCCCCACCTGCCCCGAGGGTAAGTCGTCAGCCATGTTGCCAGTCGAGTTAACTTTCCACGATTATTTACCTAGTTTATCGGTTCCAGGGACTATTCGGATACTGCGCATTAAGTGTTTTTCGTACGTGTGTTGCTCGCTCTGGCTGATTCAACTGATCCCACAGTTGTGCTAAGCGTCCGAGCGCTTCGGCATGCGTCACTGGATCCTGGAAATAAAGGGTGTCGGTATGCAGATACTGAAGTACCGCCTCTTTGGGTTGCTGCATCGCCCGATAACAATTCCCCAGTGCGTTGTAGGCCAATGCATGGATTTCAAGGTCTCCTGGTCCCGCAGATCGAATCACACGCTTGACTTCATCCACACCCTCTTTTCCCTGACCCACTTCGGCCATCGCCGAGGCCTTTGCGAGCGTGGCGGCCAACCGGTAGCGCTCAGCAACTGAACCCTGCTCCGAAGAATCCAAGATCTTTTGATAGGATTCGATTGCCTTTTCGTAATTGTTTTGTGCGGCAAAACCTCGCCCGCGCGACAGCGATAAACGCATCTTCGATTCAGGCCAAGGCGCTTCGGCCTTCTGATAAAAGGCATCTGCCCTTTCGGGCCTTCCCAGAGCAATCGCTAAATCTCCCAGCAACTCATTCGCCTCGTAATCGTGGTAGCTCTGCGGATAATCTTTGAGAAATTGCTGTACGAGCTTGACCGCTTTCCCAGCTGAACCAATGCCGCCCAGCGCGAGGCGGGCCGTACTACAGGCCCGCAAGTACTCCGCATCCTGTCTTACCAGTGTACGTTCGATGTCATCAATATCGACATCGTTTAAGGCATTCAGCGCTTCTTTGTAATCGCGGCTCACAAACTTATTACGCGCGGCAACCAGTGAATCTGGCTCAATATCAAATCGAATCGATTTGATTTCATTGACGGGCACCTCTTCATCAATCCCGAGTCTCGTTTGAACGACAACCTTATTTGGATTCTGACTGATGACCTCTCCCTTCAGAGATCGCCCGGAACCCTTGCGCAGTACGCTATCCGCAGCATGGACCTGCACTGCAAACAGTACCACTATCACACACACACAGATCCAATAATATTTTTTCATGCAACCAGACATCCCAATCCTCTCATTTCAGACAATGCACAATATTGTTTTTCAAC
This sequence comes from Planctomycetota bacterium, assembly GCA_963577795.1. GTDB lineage: Bacteria > Planctomycetota > Planctomycetia > Pirellulales > UBA7805 > UBA7805. Next base: position 2,511 of record CAUZBD010000046.1, read on the forward strand.
TTGAGCGGCGGCATCTACAATCGTCACGATCCGCTCACGGCCACAGGTTCGTCTACCGCCTCCACGCGTGGTACGGGAAAACCGACCTGCTCTTCACCCAATGCCGACTGTACTTGTTTCATTTCGGACTCAAACTCAGCCTTAAATTCTGTGCCACCAAATCTGGGAAACTGATTATAAATCTGCAGCAGGTTTCCTTTGGCAGCAGCAAGCAACTTTCTCTTCTTGGTCTCATCCCCTGAGTCCAGACACTCCGCGTACATCCTCCGCGCCCGAATGCCATACAATTTTGCCCGGAAAAAATAATCGGCGTATTTCTCTTTCTCGTTTACTTGCTGGGCAAGCTTTTTCCAGCCCCAGATAATATTGTTCCCTGTATCTTCATCTTCCTCATCGCCTAAAATCGACTTGACGTAGTCGCCACAATTTTCCTCACCCGCTTCGTAGAGCGTCTCGGCAGCTTGTTGTTGTGCCGTGAGATTACTTTCTTTTTCGGCGAGCACCTCCACGAGTTGATCGAGAGCCTCTTTATAATCTCGCACCCCGCGATAGCAGTCTGCCAACCGCAAGCGAATCGTAGTTCGCTGCCGGGGATTGATGTACAATTTTCGCTTTAAAATACGATTGTAAATCTTTGCAGCCTGATCATAGTATTGCTTCGCTGCCTTTGCATCCGAATTACGATTACTATTCCCCAGGGTAAAATAGGTCTCCCCAATCCAGATCAACCTGCGATACGATTTCTTGACGACATTCTCTTTTGCTGTCTTCATTTGCGCTTCGGTCGCAGCACCTTGCGTAACTATCATTTTGGCCAGTTCTTCCGCAACAGTGGGTGCAGGACTCTTCTCGATCTGTTTCAAAAATATTTCAAATGCATCCACGAGCGCTTTCTTAGCCGCATCGTTTCCTGTTTCGCTTAGCCCTTGAATCTGCAGTTCCAGATCTTTTCCTAGATCAACATAAATTTTTGTGAGACGACTCTCGGCATCATCATCGGCGCCTACAGCTTTCTCCAGTTGATCGACAATATCAAAGGCTTTGTCTACCAACGCATCCTGCTTTTCCTGTTCATTCGGATAAAGCGGCAAGGCACCAATAGAAGCCCGCAAGGCAAGGCGGTAGACCTTTGCGACATAGTCGGGCCGCACCACCGCAGGATGCTTGGCATTGATCAATGTAAGCGGACCGTAGGCCGGACTTTCAAGAATCTCGATGGACTGCTGGGGTTCGTTTTTCCCCAGCATGAGCATCGCAAGAATATACGCTCCTTGTGCGGCTGCGTAGTCAACGGCCTGGGCATCCTGGTACCCCCCAAGGCCACGGGTCAATAATGCTTCCGCGTGATCGCGATCCGCATCCAATGTCTCTGAGCTTGGTCGCGCATCGTCTGAGAGACGACGATTCTGCGAATATCGATTCCAAAGCAGCTGCCCGACAAGAATCTGCGATTTATTAAGTTTCGGCGCGCTCTGGGGCAAATCCTTGAGATACTCCCGGGCTGCATCGACTTCACCATTTTGAATCGCGAATGTAAGCAGGTAACCGCGTGCAGTTGCCGCTTGACTCGATTTTGGATGGCGATTGATACTGCCTTTTGCCAAAAGTTTGATTTTTCCTTCTTCAAAATCTCTTTCCTCACCCGCCTCCCCGTAGAGTTTGAGCCACGCATTGATGGCAACATCGGTACCAAATTTCGCGTCACGGGAACCGGGATACGCATTGGCTAAAAATTCGCCCAGCACTGCCGCTCTCAAATAGTCGCCCCTGCTGAAATAGAGATAGCAAAGCCCCTTCTGGATGCCTCGCATTTTTTCAGCATTGGTGTCATTCTTTGCAAACGAAACTGCTAATCGGTAAAGGATAAATGCTCTGTCACCCACTTCTGCAAGCTGCAGTTGCAACTGTTTCTTTTCGTCTCCCTGTGCCTCAGCAACCTGTTTGCTCAATTTTCCCCAACGCTGCATCGCAGCGAGTGCTTGTCTAAACGCTGTGTCGAAGTCCTGGGGATCTCCTTCTTCTTCCTCTTCTTGATCGACGGTTACACCAAGAGACGCCAGCATTTCAGTCGCTTCTATTTGATAGCTCGACTGAGATTCGACTAAATTCTCAAGCACATCCTTCGCCTCGGCCAAAAGCCTCTTTTTTTCTTTCTTTTTATCGGGACCGAGTTTTTCTACAAAAGCCAGTGCGGCTTTTGCACGTAGATAAAGAACCTTTTGCGCCTGCGGTAATTGCTGTTCCTCTTTTGATAATCTTGTCCGTGAGAGCTGAATCGCCTGCTGATACTCTTGCTTACCGATGCGACATTCGATTTCGATCGCAAAAGAATCGAACCAAACTTTGCGCAATTGCGGACTGTCTGACTCCTCATAGTCAGTTACATCGGGCAGGCAATCGAGTGCTTCATCAAAACGACCCAACTCCATCAGGCACCGCATTTGTTGTACGCGGCAGATGAGTCCGACCAATCGGACGTCGTGCTTGAAAAACATCTCTTCATATGCTTTAGTCGCTTTCTCGACAGCAGCCTTCCACTGTGCACTTTCTCGTTCGTAAACCGATGCCTGAAGGTTTGTAGTGGTGACCTGTGTATACTCCGACTTAATCCAATCATCTCGCAGTTTATCCCGCCGCGCAATCAAATCACGTTCCTGCTTACTGACCTTACGGTTTGGATCCTTAACGTTACCCGCTGCCTTCCGTACGGCAGCCAGTTCACCCCTTACCTTTTTACGTTGGTCCTGGATCGACACTTCCGCTTTCACGGCTTCGGCCATCGCATCGCTATAATATTTGGCTGCCTTTTGTTCGAACGCATTCCGGTCCGCACCAGGACGCTTTGCCCCAGCCATGGTCAACCTGGCCATCAGCCTGTAAACGTTTGCTGTCTCCAGTCGCACATCCGCCGCACGTATACTATCGGGATTGGCTGTCGCGAAGTCCTGAAAAGCACTGATCGCTTCAGACAGCAGTTGTTCTCGCTCTACCCGATCGCTCGTGCGGGCTGCTCGTTCTTTCAGCGTGACCGCTTGTTCAAACGGAATGGACTGTTTAAAAGCATCATCGACTAAGTCGGTCGTCGCAATGAAATCGAGATAGTCGCTGGCCGTATCGAAGTAGCCGCGGGCGCGCAGTTGCGCAAGAAACCTTTCAGGTTCTTCCGCTGCAAAAACTCCACCAGTTAGAAGTAGACACCAGAGCCCGATCCCAAGCAGTCGAACACGCCGGTAAGCGCGTACGCACCCCTCTTGTACCGGGAATACCAGCGAATCTGTAAATCGCCTTTTCACTGCTTCACTTCTTCTCTATTCGCGACAAACATGCCCCTGTTCCATCGCTGCCGAGCCCACAACCGCAAGCGAACCTTTCTCACCGCTCACCACTCACTGAATCACACACGCCTCGCGCGGTGCCCAAATATTATTGGCCACCCCACTCAGCGACTCTTCTAATCTATCTTTTCCGAAACGTGTAATCAACCATAACGGGTAATCCAATACGCTTCTTCGACCCCTTGATAGGTTAAAACGCTAAATTCAACACGTTCTGAATCGTTTGTTTCGATCGACTGACGCGACCTGCTTGCCATAGAGGGGGGATTCCCCTCTTCGGCATAACTCAACACCTGAAGCAAACGCAATTCGCCTTTTACCTGCGCACGAGATAAAATAGGGCAGATCTATAAACGGGAGAGTGTGCATTCGCAATCCAATCGCTACCGACTGACCGACAAGCCATCGAGCCGATAAAATAAGCCACACCGTGAAAACTCCAAACCCAATGCGCCGCCCGCTTCGCAACTATTTTAGTCGTCGTGAACAATGGCGATTGTTTGCACTTGTGATGGGCCTGGGACTGGTGATCGTCTTGATGCGCGAAGCCATCCAAGTGGAAAATTGGCACTGGCTCACCGATGCGCAGACAAATACAGGCCCACGGGAAAAGCGAGACTACGACACCATCTACCAGCCTACACTGCCCGCCACAAAACCGGATGCCGTGCGGATCACCTCTAATGATCCACCACAATTCGACACGACAGACGAATATTTCCCTGGCGTTAACCCCACTTTTCTTGCACAAGTTGAAGACAATCGAACCCACAAGCACCCCGGAGAAGCGGCGGCTTGGTTTAATCTTTGGCAGGTACTTCATGAAAATGAGGATCGATTTATTGACCCTGCGTCAGCGGGAAAAGTGACGTTCGGTGAACTTTTTGAACAGCCGGATATTTTTCGTGGAAAATTGGTGTCCGTTGACGGAACTGCCCGCCGGGCAGAATATGTGGCGGCAGCAAAAAACAATCGTGCACAAATCGAGGGATACTACCGGTTAGTCCTCCGCATGGGAGGCGGTCCAGAGCGACCGGTTTTTTTATATACACTCCACGTCCCAGACCATTTTCCGCTTGGCGAGGAGATCGACGCTCCGGTGCAGGCGATCGCATTTTTCTACAAAAATTGGCTCTACGAGGCGAATGGACTTTCTTGGATCGCACCGGTACTGCTTGCAAAAAACATACGCTGGCAACCTCCGCCACCGACAGGAACCGGCATCACCGTCGCGATGGGGGTCGCGATTACCATCGGACTTGCCTTATTTTCTGCCCTTATCGCCTGGTGGCTTATGCGGCGAAGTGCTGCGGTTAGCGATAACCTGAAAACAATGCGTACTGCCCATCGTTCATCTCCCGGCATCGACCCGACCACCGTCGACAAAAAAACCCGCGATCACCTCCAAGATCTGGCGGCACAAGAATTACAGAACGATCATTGAAAGAGACACGCGAATCGCTTCAACGCATGGGTTCTCGGACAAACAATGCTTCCATCCATTCATGATTTTTTCAGAGCGACTGTTCGCAGTCGACACCGCATCGCCGTGAGTACATGTGGCGTTCTTTTTTTCCTGTGTGTTGCAAATGCCGCGGCCGATCATCCGGCTACAAGCACTGGTGTTCTGCCCTCGGAAAAGCCGAGCGGACCGGCACCTGCTCAACCTCAGGAAATTCTCGCTGAGGTGGGTATCGGACCCGCAGAATTAGAGAAACTTCAGCACACGGAGTCTATTCTCCAACAGAGCGATTCTCGAAGCGTCGTCCTCCAAATCCTTTATCGCCTCGCCGGCATGCCGCTTCGCAATCTTGAATATTGGGCAGCGGAGAATTCCGAGGCGGACACACGACAGCACGACAATCCGCTGTCGATCGGCAAGACTATCTCTGTCAGTGGCCGAGTGTCACAGATTGACGCTATCGCATTGAACGATGAAGACCGAGCGCGGTTTGGAAAAAAGTTTGTCTATCGCTGTCAGCTGTCGATTGCAACGAGCAAGGGCCCCCGTCGCGCCATCTTATTCGTTTCTGTCGCGCCTAGCCAACTTCCACGCGGTGAGCCCATCGATGCAGCCTGCGGTGCACTTGCCATTTACTTGGGAATCGGAAAAGAAACGACGGATCTGCTTCTCGTAGCCGATCGTCTCGCCTGGTATCCGGAAACGCTGCTCGGCGATTTACAGATGGACCTCAGCCTGCTTGAAAATATCCAAAACTCCAAACCGCTCCGCGGAGAAGAATACGAGGCTTTCTATCAAATGCTCGCTGCAGCCAAGCGCACGGCGGGCGGAGAATTAGTGCGTCGCGCCTACAATCAACTCGTGCACGAAACTGGCCGACTGGAAGAACAGCAACGTAAATTCAAGGGCCCTATTTCACCTCTCAACGAAGATGAACGGATCGAAGAGGCATTGCTCCAAACGCAATTGGAGTATATGCGTAAAAATGCCAGTCACCCGTTCGTTCCTCTCGTCGAGTACCCTGATCGATTCAATGGTGAATTGATCATGTTGCGGGGTACCGCCTATCGCATCGTCAAAGTGCGCATCAATGAACCAGAAATACGTAAACGCTTTGGTATCGATCACTATTATCAGATCGACATGCGCGTCAACTTGGAACATAAGGTCAAACTTGTCACCTCCAGAACCGTGGAGGGTGAAACGGAAACAATTCGCGAGGAAAAGATTGTCGCGCAGCACCCCGCAACGTTCTGCGCTTTAAGTTTGCCCCCCAATATGCCAATCGGGGATCACCTTCTTGAACCGATCCGGGTCGCAGGGTTTTATTTTAAAAACTGGCAGTATCAAACTGCTGAAATGCGTGGTGATCGAGCCGCAGAGCGAACCGCGCCGATGCTGATCGGTCGTGAACCGGTTTGGGATGTGCGCAAACCGAGTGAAATAGAAAAGTATGGGGGATTTATCGTAGGGATTTTGTTTTTGTTGATCCTTCTGGGAATTTGGGGCGTTGTCTGGTGGACCGGTCGCCGCGATGTGGCATTTGGAAAGAAAATGCGTCAAGCGAGTGGCGGTAACGCATCGCCCACATTCGAATCGGAATCAGATATCGATCAGAATCCGCTTTTCCCCATCGAAAATCAGGATGTCGCCCCGCCGGGAGTGGATGGCGAGAATAACGCATAATCCGCCTCCCTCTAGAGAAGTATCTGCTCAAATATTGACGCCTGCTAAAAACAACAAGATAATGCCTGCGGGGAACCTGCCTTTATGAAGGATGTTCATTCTATGTCTATCCGAACCGCCCGGAGCGGATTTACGCTTGTCGAATTACTGATTGTGATCGCAATCATCGGCATCTTAGCATCGCTCCTGCTGCCGGCAATCAATTCGGCCCGGGAACGTGGCCGACAGACCGTCTGTAGTGCTCGAATGCAACAAATTGGTATCGCCATCACCAAGGCGAGTTTCAACAAGAAGGGCAAGACCCGCACGGTCGATGGCCAACCGGTGAGCTTGCTCGATCCACGCTACCTGCAACCCGATGCCACGGCCACTACGTCATGGCAGCAGAAAGGAACGCTCGCTGCGGAACTTCAGGAGGAAGGGGACATCTGGCGGTGCCCCTCCGACTCCAAAGAAAGTGGTCCAAGTTTCGGCTTCAATGCCCGGATGACTGGCATGGGAGCCAAGGACAGCGGGCGGATTGTGATCATCGAATTCAACCAAGCGGTGGTCAATGTGGCCAAGACGGCAGATTCATTCGATGTCGATTCGTGGGAAGACGCGGATCCCGTCTGGACTGAAAACGATGCCTTTGCACCGAGACATTTTGATATCGCCAATGCCTACACCCATGGCAAAAACGTCAGCAACTATCGACCGACAGACATCGACCCGAATGACTGTTATTACCAGAAGAGATTCTGGCTACCCCACAGGGACCGCATGCAGCGAATTACATGG
>CAUZBD010000047.1:0-9727 GCA_963577795.1 Planctomycetota bacterium
TTGTTTTCACAATGCCGCACTGTGGTCCTCTGCGTCCACTAGATCTTAAGGATGTCGAACCAATATGCTGTCGCGATTTTTTATTGAGCGGCCTATCTTTGCGAATGTAATCGCCATCGTCACGGTGATTCTCGGCATCGTCACACTCGTCCGTTTACCGGTTGAGCAGTACCCTCAGATTACACCTCCCACGGTCCAGGTGGTAACGACCTATCCAGGCGCCAACGCAGAGGTACTCTCGGAAACTGTGGCCCAACCGATTGAACAGCAGGTCAACGGTGTGGAAAACATGCTCTACATGTCCAGTACGTGCGCGAGCAACGGCAGCTACACACTCACCGTCACTTTCGACATTGGTACCGATCTGGATACGGCGCAGATATTGGTTGAAAATCGAGTCGCAATCGCAGAACCGCAACTACCGCAAGAGGTCAAGCAACAAGGTGTCGTCACGCAAAAACAATCGACCGATATTGTGCTGATCGTCGCGCTCACTTCCCCTGATGGCAGCATCAATCCACTGGCGCTAAGCAACTACGCTACGGTACGCATCAAAGAGGAACTTTCTCGCATCAACGGGGTAGGGAGCATTACCGTCTTTGGAAGTGGCGACTATTCCATGCGGATCTGGCTCAATCCCGGGGCGCTAAAAGCACGCAACCTGACCGTGCAGGATGTTCTCAAAGCCGTCCAAGGACAAAATATCCAAGTTGCCGCTGGACAACTCGGCGGCCCCCCGGCACCCCCGGACACCGAATTCCAATTGACCCTCAACGTGAAGGGCCGCCTTACGGAAGTTGCCGAATTTGAGAGCATTATTCTCAAGGGTGGCGACGATGGAGCATTGACCTACCTCCGCGATGTGGGACGCGTGGAACTCGGGAGTAAGGACTACAGTGTCTACTGTGAAAAAAGCGGCATGCCAAGCGCGGGCGTGGCCGTCTACCAATTGCCGGGTGCCAACGCACTCGATCTGGCTGAAGCGATTCAGGAAAAAATGGTCGAATTGGCTCGTCGCTTTCCCACCGGACTGGTCTACGACATTCCTTTCAATACCACGAAATTCGTTAAAGCTTCGATTGATGAGGTTTATCGAACCCTCTTGGAAGCTGGCTTCCTGGTGCTGGTCGTGATCCTGGTGTTCTTACAAGATTGGCGGGCGGTCATGGTGCCAGCCACAACCGTACCGGTCACCATCATTGGAGCCTTTGCCTTTTTTGGGTTATTCGGATTCACCGTCAACATGCTGACGCTGTTCGGACTTATTCTCGCCATCGGCCTGGTGGTCGATGATGCCATTATCATCGTGGAAAATGCCTCGCATCATATCAGTGATGGAGAAACCCCTAAAAATGCCACGATTCGGGCGATGGATGAACTCTTTGGTCCCATCATTGCGACCAGTCTCGTGCTGATGGCGGTATTCCTTCCCTCGACGTTTCTCGGAGGCATCGTAGGACAGATGTACCGTCAGTTTGCCCTGACGATTGCCGCCACGGCTGTGATTAGTACGATCAATGCGGTAACGCTTAAGCCGGCACAGTGCGCGGTCTATCTCCGACCCCCCAAGAAACCGGGCATCTTTGCCCGCACTTTCAATCGGTTTTATGACCGCTGCGAACGGATGTATTTTGCCCTGATCCAAAGGCTTGTTTGCTGGGTCGTTCCCACGATGCTCGGCTTTGTGGCACTTGTGGTGCTTACGATCTGGTGTTTTCAATCGCTGCCGACCGGATTTCTTCCCACCGAAGACCAGGGCTACCTTCTGGTTTCGGCAGAACTCCCGCCCGCCGCATCCCTGCAGCGAACGCATGGAGTCACCGACGAATTGCAGACGATGATTGCAAAATTACCAGGCGTTGCGGATACTGTGATCATTGGCGGGCGTTCGCTCCTGGATAACACGAGTTCCTCGAACAGTGCTGTCATCTATATCATCCTCAAGGACTGGTCTGAGAGAACGACTTCAGAGACATCCTTGCTTGGCATTTATAATGCCTTGCAGAAAATGTCCCTGGATTATCAGCCAGCCAAAGTCTTTGCACTCCCGCCACCGTCGATCCCCGGGCTGGGAATCAGTGGTGGTTTCAGCCTCGAACTCCTTGCTCAGTCGGGCGAGGATTTGCAGGGTGAACTTGAGATGCTTGAGAAATCCATCGAGGCCATAACCCAGGACAGCAAAAATGAGCCTTCGCTGGAGAATATACAAACGGCGTTTCAGGCTGGGGTTCCCCAAATGCAAATCGATATTGATCGACAGAAAGCAGCTACACTCGATCTGCAATTGAACGATGTTTTCCAGACGATGCAGGGATATCTCGGTGCCTTCTATGCGAACGACTTCAATAAATTTAATTACACCTACCAGGTGCGCATCCAGGCTGACAATCAATTTCGTAATTCGGTGCAAGACCTGAAAAGACTTGAAGTCCGCAACACGAAAGGGGACATGGTTCCCTTGGGAACTCTCATTAACATCAAACGTTCGTATGGGCCGCAAATCGTTAGTCGCTACAACCTTTACCCCGCGGCGCTTTTGATGGGCATGGCGAGTCCCGGATACAGTTCGGGAGAAGCGATGGCGGCGATGGAGCGACTGGCAAAAAAACATCTGCCCTTTGGCAGTAGCTACGCCTGGACCGGGGTTTCCTATCAAGAAGCCAACATGGGCAGCCAACCGATCGTGGTCTTCGCCTTGGCCGTCTTGATGGTTTATCTGGTACTTGCCGCCCAGTATGAAAGTTGGGCCAGTCCAACGGCTGTGATTCTTGTGGTCCCCATCGCACTCTTGGGATCGGCCGCCGCGATTTATGTCCTTCCCTTTGGTATCGATATCTATGCCCAAATCGGGCTGATCCTTGTCATCGCTCTGGCCAGTAAAAATGCGATTCTGATCGTTGAATTCGCCCGCGAAATCCGCAAACAAGGCAAATCCATTGCCGAGGCGGCAGCCGAGGCGGCCCGTCTACGCTTTCGGCCGATCATGATGACAAGTTTTGCGTTTATTCTCGGCATGCTGCCGCTGGTCACTGCGAAGGGTGCCGGGGCCTCGAGCCGGATTTCGCTGGGTTCAACCGTACTTGGTGGGATGGTCACCTCCACGTTCCTGGCGGTCCTTTTCGTACCGACCTTTTTCGTGGTCGTCCAGCACACGAGCGAATGGTGGGCAGGGCGTAAGAAAAAGGCGACCGATCCGCCGACTGCCGATTCTTAATCCTGCAAACGGCCGGCCTAACGATTCATTTGCCAAATGGCCGCATTGAGTCCCGAGGCAAAGGACACCCATAAAAGATAGGGAACAAGTAACCACGCAGCCGATCTGGAGATGGGCCAGAAAGCGCGGATGGTCATCAAAATTGCAAGCCAGAGGAGAAGGATTTCACCCATGGCCCATGCCGGCTTCTCGGCGCCAAAGAAAAGCAAACTCCAGAGACTGTTGAGCCCCAACTGAGAGGCAAACCAAAGCAGCGGTCGCTTTCCCGCTTTCCAACCGGCCTGTCGCCAGATGAGCCACACCGCGACCGCCATCATCGCATAGAGCAAGGACCACACGGGGCCAAACACCCAATCGGGTGGCGTCCAGAGAGGTTTTGCGATTCCCGCATACCACGTGGGAATCTGCGGCACAGTTGCAAGATTGCCCAGCAAGGCCGCCCCGTAACAAACACCCACCGCCACGACCAAACCCCATGCTTGCGCTTTGACCGACCTTTGCGGTGGCCGGAGGTGATCCATCACGACTTTTTGTCTTTGCTCGTATTCGGCGGGTCGGCCTTCAGTTCGCCTTCAATGACGCCAATCAAGACAGGATCGTTTGGTCCTGTCTGCGGTTCAAAACGACGGACAACTTTTCCGTCACGATCGATGAGGAATTTCTCAAAATTCCAGGACACGTCTCCCGCGCCTTTGGGTTTGGTAGCGAGACCGGTGAGCAATTTATAAAGCGGACAGGCATCGTTCCCGTTGACATCGACCTTTTCGAAAAGATCGAAGGTGACCCCATAATTGGACGTACAGAATTCGCGAATTTCCTCCGCGGAACCGGGCTCCTGCCTGCCGAACTGATTACAGGGAAATCCAATCACTCGAAGTCCCTGGGGCCCATACTTTTTGTGCAGTGCCTGCAGTTGCTCATACTGGGGTGTCAAGCCACACTCGCTTGCTACGTTGACAACGAGTACAACATCGCCCTGATATTTATTGAGATCGACTTCTTTCCCATCGATTGATTTCATTTTGAAATCGAGTGCTTTCGCAGCGGCTCCCGCGTTCCTCTCAGACTCCTCGGCCATGGCATCTATCTCCCCAAGGATCAATGTAAAAATCAGCAAAAAAAGTTTTAATGCACGACTCATCAACGTTGGCTCCTTCTTCAAAACAGCTTGGCGGAAAAAGCACGCTGCCCAATTCACACAGCGTGAAAATGTTCTGGGAAATGGTAGGGATGTCGCACCGAGAGTCAAGATGCACAACGCAGTTGAGGCGGCTTTTCGAACCGCCGCCGGGGCGACTTCGACGAACCGAGCGAGGCCGACGGGACTCGAACCCGCAACCACCGGATCGACAGTCCGGTACTCTAACCAATTGAGCTACGGCCCCCCAAACGGGAGTTTAATCGCCTGATTATAGTGCCAGACGTTGACCCCGCAAGTACGGCCCCGGGGATGAAATCTGGCAATGATGTTGTAGAACAGACCCTCCATAGGGTATTCTGACCGGGTTGTAAGAATGACCGTTTCGCACTGACGAAGAGGGGGAAATTGATCATGCCGCTGTTTGAGGTTGAGACGGATAACCACATTATCATTACTTGGGCCGACGACGAACCATCCGCAACAGGCGTTGTTCAGGACGCGTATCCCGAAGAGGAGGTCACGCGTTTAACGAGGCGACCCCGGGATACCTGGGTTATTTCCAAAAGTGCCTTAGGGCTTTCCCAAGGCAACGGTGATCCCTGCAATACCGCCAGAGACTGCTTGGCAAAGGCCTCGGGAGACAAAGTACAGGCCATCAGGCTCTATATGCACGAAACAGGTGCGGACCTGGAACGTTCACGAAAAGTGATCGAATCCAACATGGTCATGGGCTGGTAAGGAACAACCATTCCTGGCAGAGTCGCAATCATAAAAAAAGAGTAACGAACATCCTTGTTCGTTACTCTTTTGAAGAGGTACAGAAATATTTCTGTACGGAATGCCTTCCTTGGCATTCATGCACGGTACACTAAAAAGTGATGTTCGATCCTACTCGGTTCTTCCTGTGTTCCCTCGCTCTCAGGGGCGATCCGTTGCCGGCGGATTGTACGGTGTATCGGATTGGTAATTATTTCTATCACCCGGCACGGTAGGAGCCACCTTGGTCCCGTTAGGCACGTAGCGACTCGTACTTCCAGGCCTGAAAGGCGTGAAATCAACCTGTTCGATGCTCCCCGCAGCCGGGTTTCTCGGCACGACCGATTGAGGGTAGCGTCCGGCCTGATTGTTTCCCGCACTTGGGCTGCGCACATTGGCTCTCACTCCAGGATTGGTGGAGGGAGAGGAAGGAGCGGAGGGTGACGCAGGGGGCATCGTACCGGCCAGCGGTGAGGCAGGGCGGGCATCGTACCGCGAACCGCCACGCTCGCCTGGCAAAGTTGCGTACCGGGGTCCGAGGGGATTGGATGGAGGAGATGTCGAGGCGGTTGGAAATTGTGCATTTGCCGGAGGCACGACACTCGGTCCAGCCGATGGTGTGCCAGCAGCAAACGCGCCAACATTCGAACTGTAGCGTGGCCCCGTCCCCGCCGCTTTAGGATTGGGTCCGGTGTTTCCGGTAGTCGGTGCGTTGAATCCATAGGTTCCTGAAGACGGTCCCCGACCGTCCTGTGCGAGAGGCCGCGAATTCGCAGGAGGACTCTCATCAGGAGCGGAACCCACAGACGTTGTCGGATAGGTCGGCTGAGGGCTGCCGGCTGCGAATCCCGTTGCTGGATATCTTGGTTTTGCTGGACTGGGAGTTGCTGCGTTGGGTGCTGCCGAACCAGGCACCTCATTCCTTCCCGCGTTCTGTGTCAGTGTATTGGAGTACGGGGTACTCGGATACGGTGTACTCGGGTATGTGGGTGATGCACTCTTTGTAGATTGTTCGATGGTCGAAACGTAGGCGTCTGGCGTCGATGTCCCTGGTGGAATTGTCGCTAAAGATTTCTTCGCAGCAGATTTTCCTTCAGGCACTTTTGGTGGTTGAACCTGTGCCGATGGCAACGCAACACCGTCATAGGGAGATCCAGCCAATTCTGAAGAGGAAACCGATTGTGCTTTTTGCGCACCACCCCACCACTTCCAGGAAGATGAGCCGGCACCACTCTGGCAACCACTGATCGCAAGTAAAAGAGCGGTGCAGGCCAAAGTCTGTTTTAAATCCATGTGCATAGGAAAGACCTCTGATGACAATCGAAATCCTACTGACCAATACTTTTGGTTTCGGTTTTTTTGTTGAAACTCTTGTCGAAAAGCGTGCTTTTAGTTGCAACACCTTTCTCCATAAGACTCGGGGTGCGGATTATAGGTCTCCTGCAACCGGGGTCAACGTCAAAACCACTTCTGCTGCAACTTGCGCAGAAATGAAGGCAATGCCAGCAACTTGGCAAAGAGCGTGGATCGACCCACGTCTAGAATCAACATGCATGCACAAAAAGAGACCGGCCTCCGAGTGAGCGCCGGTCTCTATTATTTTGCTATCCATTGCAAAGCAACAAGCCAACTTAGCCTTTTTCGGCTTCATAGCGATCGGAAACTGCATTCCAATCGATGACGTTGAAAAATGCTTCCACGTAATCGGGCCGACGATTCTGATAGTGCAGATAGTATGCATGCTCCCACACATCCAGTCCGAGAATCGGAGTACCCGGGCATTCAACCAGACTCGTCATCCGCGGATTGTCCTGATTCGGTGTCGAGCAAACATGTAATTTTCCACCACCATCCAGACAAAGCCATGCCCAACCGCTCCCAAAACGCGTTGCCGCCGCCTGCGAAAAGGCTTTCTTGAAAGCATCAAATCCTCCTAAATCGGCGTCGATCGCTGCCGCCACCGCACCGCTCGGAGAGCCACCCCCGTTGGGACTCATCACCGTCCAGAAGAGACTGTGATTTGCGTGACCACCACCGTTATTCCGAACTGCCCCACGAATATTTTCTGGTACGCCATCTAAATTAGATACAAGTTGTTCGATACTTAGATTTTCTAACTCTGTTCCCTCGATCGCTGCGTTGACCTTTTGGACATAGGCGTTGTGATGCTTCGAGTGATGGATTTCCATCGTACGAGCATCGATGTACGGCTCCAGTGCGTCATAAGCGTAGGGAAGTTCGGGCAAGGTATAAGACACTTTCAATCCTCCTTTTAAGTACAAACTCTCCAGACAGATGGTCTCCAAACCCGAGGCTACCATCGCGCATTCTTTGATTGCTGGCAACATATCTCATAGACCAGATGCTGCCAAGCGGCCCTATGCTTGAAGCGCCTTACGCACAAATTCTCGTGCTGTTTCAAGCGCCTCGGGAATTTTTTCTGCATCACGCCCACCCGCCTGTGCCATCCCGGGCTTACCGCCACCGCCGCCGCCAACAACCTTGGCAACCGTACCGACCCAATCTCCGGCATCGAGCGGACCCCCAACCAACCCGTCACTGATACCCGCAACCAACAAAACTTTGTCCTCGGGCATGCGACTCGCAAGAAGCGCTGCGACCAAACCACTTTCTCGACGAAGTTGATCAATCAGACTTCGCAGCTGATTGGCATTGCCACCAGCAACATCGGCTACGACCAGATTCACTCCCGCAATTTCTTCACCCATTTTCAACAATGTTTCGGCGGATACCGTTTTGGTAGATGCCGCCTCACGACGCTGCTCCTCCAAGACGTCGCGCTCCGAAAAAAGTACCTCGAAACGGTCCAGTACATCGCTCACTGCAACATTCAAAACGTTTGCCGTCGCGTGTAGAAGCTGCGGCAAAGATCGTTCCATGGCGGGCAACTTCTCCAAACTGAGTCTGGTATCTTTAATGGTGTGTCGCTCAATCTGCTTCTTCATATCCCGCACATAGCGAAAGAGTGTCTCGACTGCCGCCGGAACTTGGTTGAGCTCCACCTTGAGTTGACTTGCAATCTGCGTAAGCGTGCCGTTCGCGGCCTCACGATGCTGGCGGGCTTTTTCACCGGTCAACGCTACAATCCGCCGGGTCCCCGCCGAAACGCTTTCCTCTGAAATGATTTCGAAATTATCAACGGCCGCTATGTTTTCCAAATGGGTTCCACCGCAAAGTTCCTTGCTAAAGTCTCCCATTGCAATCATGCGCACCGGATCGGGATACTTCTCACCAAAGAGCATCATAGCGCCACGAATTCGGGCCTCGGCAAGTGGGAGAATTGAGGCGACGACTTTTGCATCCTGCTCAATCCGTTCTGCCACGTGTGACTGGATTTTCTCCAACTGATCGGCAGAGAGGGCTTGTGGATTACTGAAATCAAAACGCAAGACATCCTGCTCCACCTTCGAACCCTGTTGCTGTGCATGATCACCAAGATGCTTGCGCAGTGCATGGTGCAAAAGATGTGTTGCAGAATGCGCACGCCGAATACCATCTCGCCGCGGCGTCGCAACGCGGGCCGTCACGCGACAACCCGGCTTCATTTCTCCTTCGACAAGGTGGCCTGAGTGAATCAGTAATTTCCCCTCCTTCTGCGTATCGTTTACACAGAAACGAAATCCGTCCCCAAAGATTTCTCCCTGATCTCCAATTTGGCCACCACTCTCACCATAGAAAGGAGTGCGGTCCAAAATCACAATCGCGGGCGACTCATGGCCAAGTTCTTGAAAATGATCGCAAAGTTGATTTTGGGCGATCACAAATTTCAATTCGGCATCCGCTTCGAGAACGTCGTGCCCGAGAAACTCCACTTCGTGTAGCACTTTTTTTGCGGCATCCATGGGGCCATGCATACCCATAACCGCATGACTCACCTTCCCTGATGCTTCACCATGATCGCGCATCGCGCGATGATATCCTTCCCAGTCAAAAGCAAAATTATTTTCTGCCGCCATAGACTCGAACATTTCTACCGGTACACCGTACGTCTGATAAAGTTCGGCGGCCTGTTGCCCGTCTACCGCCTGGCGGTCCGTAGATCGCATCTCGGAAAAGATTTTCTCAATGTGTTCCAGTCCCGCGTCAATCGTACCGAAAAAATTTGCCTCTTCACTTTTAATAACCTCCGCAACGCGATTGGCCGTATCGCCAACTTCAGCGTATGCGTTTTTCATTGCGCTGAAAACAGGAGTCACCAATTGATGCAAGAAGGGGTCGCGAAGTCCCATTTGATGTCCATCGAGTACCGCCCGCCGGAGTAACCGACGGATAACATATTTTTCTTTCTGAGCCCCCGGGTAGACATTCTCATGAATCGCCATCGAGCAGGCGCGAATATGATCTGTGATCCGCCTCAGGCGGCGACCATTATCAGTATCGTATTGGTATTCTTTGCCGCAAACTTCTGCTGCCGCTTCGACGACCGGCAACAGCGTATCGATATGAAAATTAGTTTCGACTCCCTGAAGCGTCGCCGCCGTTCGTTCCAATCCCATTCCGGTGTCAATGTTCTTACTCGGCAGCGGTCGAAGATTGTCCGGGGGTTCGCCCACCCGTTGAAACTGGGTAAACACCAAATTCCAAATCTCGACGGC
>CAUZBD010000048.1:0-9596 GCA_963577795.1 Planctomycetota bacterium
CAATTAATGGGGCAGTGTGGTTATCAGAGTGCTGTCGCCTTACCTCAAGAGTCGGCAGCGGATTTGGCCAAGAAAAATCAATCTCCGGCACCCCACGTTGTGGTCGTTGCCCAGAACACTGCCGAATTGCCCGATTCTGAAAGATCCCCTACTGTCCAAAAGCAGCCAGTTGGCGAACCGGTCGGCACGTGGCTTGTTCTCGCCGATCGCGATGGTGTCGCTTCCGCAGTCGCTTCTCGGATTGAAGCCGATGGGGGTCGGGCTGTGCTGGTGCGGTGGAATAGTGAATACGAAAAAGTTGGTGAGAATGAGTTCCTCATTGATCCTGCGAATCCGGAGCATTATAGGAAACTTTTGGCGGAGTTTTCTCAAAATGAATTGGATCTCTTGCAGGGCATTGTGCATCTTTGGAGTCTCGATTCCGCAGAGGCGGATCAGCTTGATGCGTGTGAACTCGATAGGGCTACGCTGCTCGGTTGCGAAAGCTTGATGCATCTCATTCAGCAGGGCCAGCAGGTGGGATGGACAAATCCGGATTTTTGGATTGTCACACGCGGTGCGAATTCGGTGGGCACTATCCGCAATGTTCCGGGCATAGCACAGTCGCCTCTTTGGGGACTCGGTCGAGTGATCGCCGAGGAGTTACCACAACTTTGGGGTGGTCTGATCGATGTCGATCCAGATTATTCCCATACAGCGACTGCCGACGTCCTCTGGGCAGAACTGCAAAGCCCCGATTCCGAACGACAAATTAGTTACAGAGAAGACCGTCGCTTTGCGGCCCGTCTCGTCCGCCGGCGTTCCCACAGCGGTGTCACGCATCCGTTGCGATTTAAGGCGGATGCTAGTTATCTTGTGACTGGCGGGCTTGGAGATTTAGGTCTTCAATTAGCCAAGTGGATGGTGGACCAGGGCGCGCGTCAAATTCTCCTTTTAAGTCGGAGCGAAATGCCGCCAAGGGCGCACTGGCCGACACTGGCGGCAGATGATCCGCGTTTTGCGGAGAGAATCAATGCAATCCAAGAAATGGAGCGTAGCGGTGCACGCGTGCTGACGCTCGCGGGTGATGTTGGAAGTGACACCACCCTCAAAGATCTTTTGGCCGATGCGAGGGCGGAAGGTTGGCCACCACTTTGTGGTGTGATTCATGCGGCGGGCATAGTGGATGCCGATCAGCTGATTGATCTAAGTGTCGAAAAATTGCATAAAATTTTGAGAAGCAAAGTTCGGGGAACGTGGTTTTTGCACCAAGAGTGTTTGGATCAACCGCTTGACTTCTTCGTCACTTTCTCTTCCGGGGCCTCGCTGCTCGGTTCCCCATTGCTTGCGGCGTATGCGGCGGCAAATGCGTTTCTTGATGCGATAGCGCAGTTGCGAAGAGCGGCGGGCCTACCAGCGCTGACGGTCAACTGGGGCTTTTGGGACGAAGTCGGAATGGTAGCTCGGAGTCAAAGAGAGTTGGGCCGGGGCTTTGCGCCGCAAGGAATGTATTCATTTTCTCCGGATCAGGGGCTTGCCGCATTGGGTTGGCTGATTGAGGAGGGAGCGGTGCAGACAGCCGTCATGCCTGCCGATTGGCCGGAGTGGTGGCAGTTTCATCCCCGGGCTGCACAATCGGCGCTGTTTGCGAATCTCGTGCAACTTGAAATGGGTCGACAGCCGATCCACACCTTACATGCGACCGATGCTCCGACACTGACGCGGGATATGGTGGCTGCAACCGCAGAGGAACAGCGGCCTGGTCTGATCAATGAATTTATCAGCGAACAACTTTCGCGAGTCCTTCGAATTGATGTGGAGGAACTTGATATTCATCAATCGCTCGGTAATTTAGGCATCGATTCCTTGATGGCCGTTGAACTTAGAAATCATGTGCAGGCGAGTCTGGGGATTGTGATACCAGTCGCACAGTTACTGCAGGATCCGAGCATTTCACAACTCGCACAAGGAATTCTCGATCAATTGGATAATACACCCTCACCCATTTCCGAAGTTGTAGTGACGGCTGAAGCTGTTGGTGCGAAAGATGCGGGACCGCATGAGGGGTTGATAGCGGAACAGGCTTTGGAAAAGTTGGATACGATGTCGGACTCGGAGGTCGAGGCGATGTTGAGCCAGATGCTCGATGGTGAGAAGGGAAAATAATGAGTGACGTAGTCAAACCGACTGGGAAGCAATCAGCAGAGCAGAAGCGTGCGCTGCTTGAAAAAATGCTAAAAGAAAAAGCAGATCAACAAATTAAATCGGGGCCGCTCTCCTATGGTCAGCGGGCTCTCTGGTTCATGTATCAGATTGATCGCAAGAGTTCAGCCTACAACATCATGTATGCGGCACACGTACGCTCAGATGTAGACGTTCCATCGCTGGAAAATGCGTTTCAAAAACTTGTCAGCAGGCATGCAGTTCTGCGTACGAACTATCAAGCAGTCAGCGGTCTTCCAGTACAAAACGTCCATGCCAGTGGCGAGGTTGCGATCGCTAGGGAAGATGCCCGAGATTGGGACTGGGAAGAGCTCAACCGACGGATTGAAGCAGAAGCCGACCGACCGTTTGATCTAGAAAAAGGTCCCGTCTTTCGCTTGAGAATTTATGAGCGTCATGGACATGGGCACGTTTTCTTATTCACCTCAGCGCACATTGCTAGCGATTTTTGGTCCTTTGATTTATTATTTGACGAGTTAGAAGTTCTTTACCGTGGTGAAATAACCAGCACAGTTGTGGAATTACCTCCACTGACGTACGACTATTGGGGTTTTGTGCAGTGGCAAGAAGAGATGCTTCAAGGAGAGCAGGGCCAGAAACTTTGGGCTTATTGGGATGAGCAACTCAGTGGCGATTTACCCAATCTGGATCTGCCGACAGATCGACCGCGACCGTCTGTTCAGACCTACCGTGGCAAAAGTCACATATTCCAACTGCCGGACCGTTTGGCAGATAGTTTGATGGAGTTAACGCGTCAGGAGGGGGTAACGCCCTTTATGACACTGTTGGCGGCCTACCAAATCTTGCTGTATCGCTATTCGGGACAGCAAGACATTTTGGTCGGCTCGCCCACTGCGGGTCGAAATCGCGCTGAATTTGAGCAGATATTCGGTTATTTCCTGAATCCGGTTGTTTTGCGGGCGCAGCTCGATCCAGATATAAGTTTTCGAGAGTTTCTCGCGCAAGTCAAAGCAACGGTTTTGGATGGTCTGACTTATCAGGATTTTCCTTTTCCGATGTTGGTCGAACGTTTGCAACCACCTCGTGATGCGAGTCGATCGCCTCTTTTTCAGGCATCGTTTGCCTGGGACAAGCCACGGAAGTTATTCCAGTACGAGCGCGGCGAGGGCAGTTTTGTTTCGCCGGAGGACATTGCCACATTAGGCTTGATGCCGTTCGCGCTGGGACAGCAGGGTGCCGCCTTTGATTTAACGCTGATGATGCTCAGTATAGGGGACTCGCTCTCAGCGGCCTTGCAATACAACTCAGACCTGTTTGATGAGTCAACGATCGTTCGAATGGTAAGTCACTTTGAAACACTTCTCGAAAATATCGTTGCGAATCCCGATGCGACACTCGCCGCATTGCCGCTGCTCGATAACGAAGAGGAAACAGCACTGATCCTTCAGTGGAATCAGACCGAGGCAGATTATTCCCACGATGCGTGTTTGCATCAAATCTTTGAACAGCGGGCAAGCGCGACGCCCAACGCGATTGCAGTGCGTTATGGAGACGTTGCGTTAAGCTACGGGGAACTCAACGAGCGAGCCAATCAATTGGCGCACTATATTGCGCAAAAAGGGGTTACAGAAGAGACTTATGTGGCCATTTATTTGGAACCGACTCCTGAAATGCTGATTGCCATTCTGGCGATTCACAAGGCGGGTGGAGCGTATGTTCCTTTGGCTCCGGGAACCCCTTTGGAGAGGATCGGCATGATGCTCGAGGAGAGTGCCACCCCCCTCGTGCTGACGGAGCAGTCGCTTGCAGATTTACTTCCCGAGACTTCGGCCGAACTGATCCGCCTCGATTCCGATTGGGGTTCGATCCAGAGTGCGTCGAAAAACAATCTCGATCTTGCCGTGAAATCATCCCAGCTTGCCTACGTGATCTTCACCTCGGGCTCAACGGGAAAACCAAAGGGCGTCCAAATCGAGCACCGTAGTGTTGTTAATTTTTTGCACTCGATGCGCAACGAACCCGGCATGAGCGAACGGGATACGTTGCTTGCTGTGACCACCATTTCGTTTGACATTTCAGTCCTGGAACTCTATCTGCCGCTCACGAGCGGCGCTACAGTCGTGCTGGTGAGTCGCGAGACGACGAGCGATGGTAGGCAGTTAGCCAAAGTTCTCTCCAAAAGTGGAATAACGGTCATGCAGGCCACGCCGGCAACTTGGCGGTTGTTGATTGAGGCCGGTTGGCAGGGAGATGCGAAATTAAAAATTCTCTGTGGTGGGGAATCCATGCCTCGCGACTTAGCCGAACAACTCCTTGAGCGGTGCGGTAGCCTTTGGAATATGTATGGTCCTACCGAAACGACGATTTGGTCGGCGGTGTACCAAGTGGAGTCTGGAGCAGGGTCGGTACCGGTCGGCAGACCTATTGCAAATACTCAAATCTATATCCTTGATGATAAACTGCATCCCGTTCCTCCCGGTGTACCGGGCCACTTGCATATTGGTGGCGATGGGCTTGCCCGAGGTTATTTAAAACGATCGGAGTTGACTGCCGAAAAATTTATTGACGATCCTTTTTGTGAGACGTCCACAGGACGGATTTACAAGACTGGCGATTTAGCAAAATTCTGTCCCGATGGGGTGATCGATTTCCTGGGCCGTTTAGATTTCCAGGTTAAAGTACAAGGGCACCGGATTGAACTTGGAGAAATCGAATCCCAACTCAATCGTCATCCTCAGATCAAACAATCGGTCGTCATGGCACGGCAGACGGGAAGTAAAATTGACGACAAGCAGTTGGTGGCCTACACGATTACCGATGGAGAGTCACCGAACGTAAGTGATTTACGGGATTACTTACGGACGACGCTTCCCGATTATATGCTTCCGGCAATCTTTATGTCGCTCGATATTTTTCCACTCAATCCGGCGGGCAAAGTGGATCGCAAAGCGCTCCCCGAACCGGAGACAATCCGGCCAGCACTCCGGGTGGAATACGTAGCTCCTCGTGATCCTGGTGAAGAAAAGATGGTGGCTATCTGGTCGTCGGCACTTGCGCTCGATCAGGTTGGTGTGAATGATAACTTCTTTGAATTGGGAGGCGCTTCCATTCAGAGTTTGGAAATTGCCGATCGCGCAGTCGAGGAGGGGATCGATGTGACACCTGCCATGCTTTTCCAGTACCCTACAATCGCCCAGCTGGTTGCGGTCGCAGACAAAGTGGAAATGAATGCCGCAGCTGAAGCGGATGGATCGAGTCATAGCGAAGAACCTGATGCGAAAATCACGCGTGCTCGACCCATCGAAAAAAGTTCCGCACCCAAGCCTGCGCGGCAGGCCAATACAATGATTGAAAGTCTGGGTGTTTATCTGCCACCCAATGAGGTAACGACTAAGGATTTGATTGCCAACTGTAAAAAGAAAATGTGGTTTCCGCTGGAATATATGACAGGAATCAAGTCCCGCCGGATGGCTGGAAAAGAAGAATTCAGTATTGATTTAGCGGAGAAAGCAGTCAAAGAATGTCTGTCTTATTCCAAATACCAACCGGAACACATCGACTTAATTGTTTGCTGCAATATTACTCGAAGTGATGCACACTTGCAGGTGACCATTGAGCCAAACACGTCCTTGCAGGTTAAAAAGCTGTGCGGCATGAACAATGCGATTGCTTTTGATATTACAAATGCCTGTGCAGGAATGTTTACAGGAATGCAGATTGTCGACTCCTTTATTTCAGCTGGTCTCATTCGCCGAGGAATGGTTGTCAGCGGCGAATTTATTACAGGTATTACGCGAACGGCTCAGCTTGAGATTACAGAATTTTTAGATCCCCGTTTGGCTTGTCTTACAGTCGGAGATGCTGGAGCAGCGATTATTTTGGAATCTTCAGGGGGCACCGACGTTGGTTTTCACGAACTCGATATGTATACCCTCGGTAAATATGCCTGGATGTGTATTGGCCGGCTCACTGAACAGCCCCACGGTGGTGCGATTATGCTCGTTCCGGATCCGATGGAGCATACTGCGGTAGCGGTTCGATATTCGGTGACCCATGCCAAGCATACCTTGGATAACAGCCGCTACCGACCGGAGCAAATTCAACGGCTGATTATGCATCAGACTTCGGAGAGGTCTTTGCTTGATGGCGCTAAAGCGATCAACAAAGCCTTCAAGAAAAAAGTCAGTACCAAGGATAACACCATCAACAATCTCGCCCATCGCGGCAACACGGCCAGCACAAGTCATATGGTGGCGCTCTGGGACAATACGCTCAATGGCACTATCCAATCAGGTGAAAATGTGGTTTTCGGGATTACCGGTTCGGGGCAAACCATTGGAACCGCCATTTACACTTTTGATGATCTCCCAGATCGTTTACGAGCAGCTAAAAACGAAGGAAAGGTTCCGGAGAAGGTCAGCGATGAAGTGGCCCTTCCTCCTTTAAGAGCAAGGACTGTTCCTCGTGTCCGCATCGCAGCAGTGGCAACTTTTCCAGAGGGGGAACCACTTTCGGAGGATTCGGTCGATACGGCGACGCGGGCTGCCGAAGACTGTTTGGCTAAAACGTCTTACGATCGATCCGATATCGAACTTCTCATTTTTGCCGGGATCACACGCACAGCTTACGTTTCTGAGCCCGCTTTGGCGGCGATGGTCACGGGCAAAATGAAAATGAATGATGTCATTGAAGATGAACTGGATAAAAAGACGTTTGCTTTTGATGTCTATAACGGCGCGATGGGTTTTCTCAATGCGTGTCAGATAGCAACAGAAATGATTCGTGCGGGGAAATACCGCACGGCAATGATTGTTACGTCGGAAGTGGAATTGAATCGAGAGATGCATCCCGAAAAGATGTTAAGAATCGTCGAGACTGGATCGGCAGTAGTCCTTGATACAACGGCTGAAAATCGCACTGGCTTCAGCTGTTTCTCTTTCCATTACGATTGCGATAAGATGGATTCACGTCGAGCAACTGGTGGTTATGTGGATGGCAAGCCCTGCCTAGATCTTCGGATAGATGATAATCTGATTGATGACTATTTAGAAATGATTCCTGAGGCGGTTGACAAGGTTCTCGCCGAAGAGGGTATTGATATTTCCGATGTCGACCTTTTCCTTCCCCCACAGATATCGCCCGCGATGAATAGCAAACTCCCCAATTTGCTTGGTGTAGAACCGCATCGCTTTATCGATGTGTCTCGAAAGGAAGCGGACCTATTCACCTCAGCCCTTCCCTATTCGCTGGAATATATACAAAGAGAAAAACGGGCCAAACCGGGACAGATTGGTTTGGTCATTCACGCTGCGTCAGGACTGCAGGTGGGATGTGCTGTCTATTATTTTTAGGGCCCTATATTATCGGCCTCACCAGATTTTACCTTTCGAGTTTTAAATCGTGAAATATTCTCTCGCACACGCTTTTATTCGATATCACCGGGGTCTTGGTAAAATGCCCCGGCGATGGAAGCCCTGGCTGATGTCACTTTTGATGTCGAATATGATCGTGCCATTTTTTTTCCTTTCCGAGCATCTGGAAGCATGGGTAGTGCTTGGAACAGCGCTTGTGACAGGAGCCGCCTTTATTGTTTTAACGGCCTTCAGTGGTTTTTCGCGGTTGCTCGGGTTTGGACATCTGCCCTGGGTTCCGATGCTTGTCTATCTTATCGTGAGGTTTCCCGAGGCGCAGCAATCTTATCCGGAAACGTGGTTTATACTCTGGCTTCAGGCAGTCATTGTGCTGGATATCGGCTCGTTGATTCTGGATACGGCGAATGTGGTTCGCTATTTCCGGGGAGAGCATAGCGAGATGGTAGAAGGCCTATCCTGATTCGCAATGTTGTGTGTGATTCTACCGCTGGTTTAATGGGAAGCGAGATGGTTCTGTGAATCAGTATCCCAACCTACCCCCACACGTTATCGATATTTGGTACGCTCACGTCGACACTCTGATCGCCAGCGACTCGGTTGGAAATCACTTCAAGATATTGAGTGGATCTGAAAAAGAACAGATTGGAAAATTTGCTCTACTTCGAGTCCGAGAAGAATCTCTTGCCGCTCGACTTCTCGTTCGTCATGCGCTCTCGTTTTATGCGGAGATCACTCCAGAGAGATGGCAGTTTACAAAAGGCGAGCGTGGCAAGCCGTTTGTTCAGGCTCCCTGGAAAGGATTCAGTGCGTTCAACTTGACGCACTCTGCAAATCTGGTCGTCTGCGCGGTAGCGGCAGAGGGTCAGTTGGGAGTGGATGTTGAAAGCCTTGACCGATCGACCACGGGAGTTCCCTTAGCACGGCGTTTTTTTGCACCCCAGGAAGTGGAGCAACTTATCGCCCTGCCTCCTGCGATGCGACCAGAAGCCTTTTTGCAGATTTGGACGCTGAAGGAAGCCTATATCAAGGCGACGGGTGATGGGATGGCGATGCCCTTGGATCATTTTTTTTTCGATCTCACCGTATCAGGCCCAGCTCAACTTCATCTGAATGATCCATCGGATTCTGGTTCAAATTGGCTTTTCGCCCAAGTGCGATTGCCCTCTCGACACCATATATCGCTGGGAATGACAAATCGCACGATTGCTGAGAGAGGGGAAAAAAGTCAGGTCATCGTTCGAGCACGTGAATTGAGATCACCTTACGCAGCGGTTCCAGATGCAGTTGTTGTTTGCTCAGAAAAAAACGCATGGTTTTTTAAGCCAGAATCCAAATGATTCTGCGAGAGGAAAAAGCCACAACCTGCTTCGCACAAGCGATTTTTCATGAGCGGCTCTGCCGAACGAGGTCTTCTCTTGTTATGATACGTTCCGCAGATTTGGATAGCCCTTTTATAGATGTTTGGGAGGCGCCTTGATAATGACGTTGCAAAGCATTCACCGCGTGTTTCTTTTCTCAGTGTTTCTCGTTACCGCATTTCCTATATTGCATGCAGACGACCAAGTGCAGCCAGTCCCCGATGGAAAAGAAGATTCATCCTGGACATCACTTTTTGATGGTAAGACGCTTGCCGGTTGGAAGGCAAGTGAAAACAAAGAATCGTGCCGCGTTGAAGATGGAGCCATCTGCGTAAACGGTAAGCGCAGCCACCTGTTTTATGTAGGCGACGTCAATGACGGCAATTTCAAAGACTTTGAACTTAAATGTGAAGTGAAAACCCTCCCGAAGGCAAATTCTGGAATCTATTTTCATACGGAGTATCAGGACTCCGGGTGGCCTGAAAAAGGATATGAGGCACAAGTCAACAATACGAGCGGAGATCCAAAGAAGACGGGCGGTTTGTATAGTGTGCAAGATGTATTCACGGCACCGGCAAAGGACAACGAATGGTTTGACTACCATATTATCGTCCAGGGAAAGCGGATTATCGTGAAGATAAATGGGGAAACCACCGCAGACTACACTGAAGAAGACGATCTTGATCGGGAGGGCCGACGTCTT